>DATFRX010000015.1:0-16220 GCA_035262905.1 Nocardioidaceae bacterium | reverse complement strand
CCCGGCCGTCGGGCCTGGCCCGCAGCCTCAGCCGGATGATCGCCGAGATCGTCCGGGAGCGCTTCCAGGCCAGCCGCGCCAAACATCGCGACATTCGGCCGCGGGTGCATCGAGGCTGGGACTTCACGATGGAGCGGGCCGCACTGCTCGGCGTGATTCGCGATCTGAACACGACGCTGGTGGCCGACTCGATGCTGCGGGGACGGCGCGCGATCTATGTCGACTACGTGGACTACGACGCGGTCGCCCACCACGCCGCCGTCATGCAGCCGGAGTCGTTGTCGGCATTGGAGGGGATCGACGCCGTACTCGCGCAGCTCGAACGCGTCGCGGAGGTGGCACCACGGCGCTACTACATCGTTGTCCTCTCCGACCACGGGCAGTCGCAGGGCGAGATCTTCGCCGATCGGTACGGCGAGGACCTGCCGGCGCTGGTCGCCCGCCTTGCGGAGGTGGAGGTGCTGGGCGCCGAGCACAACCGGGAGTCCAGCGGCTCGGTCAACTCGGTCTTCGCCTCCTCCGCCGGGTCGGATACGGTGCTCGGCCGGGTGCTGACCAAGGCCGGGGATCGGCTGAGTGCCGACACCTTCGAGAGCGTCACCAAGGCCGAGACGGCCGAGCAGGAGGACCGGGCGTCGCGGGCGGAAGGAGCTCCGAAGAAGGACGACCGGTTCATCATCTTCGGCTCCGGCAACCTCGGCCTGGTCTATGTCGCGGGGGAGTCCCGGCGGCTGACCCAGACCGAGATCTCCGATCGGTTCCCCGCCCTGCTGCCGGGTCTGGTGAACCATCCCGGAGTCGGGTTCGTCGTCGTCGACACCGAGGACTACGGCCCCGTGGTGCTCGGGCCGAAGGGAGAGAACCGAGTACGCGACGGTGTCGTGGTCGGCGAGGATCCGCTGGCCAAGTTCGGTCCGCAGGCCCCTGAGTTCGTACTGCGCGCGGCCCTGATGCCCGAGGCGCCCGACATCTACGTCAACAGCCTGCTCGACGATCTCGACGAGGTGGCCGCGTTCGAGGGCCTCGTCGGCTGCCATGGCGGTCTGGGCGGTTGGCAGGATCGCGCGATGTTGGTCTGGCCGGTCGAGTTTGAGGCTCCCGGCGAGATGATCGTCGGCGCCGACGCCATGCACCGGCAGCTGGTCGACTGGCTCGTACTCCTCGGCCATCGCGAATCCCTGTCGCGGCGCGTCGTCTCCGACTGAGCGGCAGAAAGCCGGGGCTCCGGAATGATGTACGCATGTCCGGCGACCTCACTCCGCTCGAGCACGGCGCCGCCGCCTGGCCGTCCGAGCGGAGCATGCGAAGGATCGTGCTGTTCGCTGCCCTCGGAGCGCTCGGCCTCCTGCTCTGCATCGTCCTGCTCCAGATGCTCGGCGGCGAGAACCGTTTCGGCACGCTCGTCGAGGACAGCGGCAACTGGGCGTACCCGGCCGTCTTCTTCCTGGTTTTCGGCGACGCGATCTGCGCACTGCTGCCGGGTGAGACGACGCTCAACACTGCCTCGGCCCTCGCCGCCAGTGGCGACCTGCAGCTGTCGCTGGTCATGTTGGCCGGCGCGGCTGGAGCCGTCGTGGGTGACTCCACGCTGTACTGGATCGTCCGGCTCAATCGCCGACGTTTCCAGCCTCGTCTCGACGCGGCGATGCAGCGTGAGAGCGTCGCGACCGCCTTCCGGGTGATCGGCTCGAGCGCGCCCATCCTGCTGACCTTCGGTCGCTACGTGCCCGGCGTCCGCGTCGTGGCCAGTGCCACGTTCGGGCTCTCCGCCTACCCGTATCGCTCCTTCCTGCTGTGGTCGTCGATCGGCGGTGTGCTCTGGGCGGTGTACACCTGTGCGCTTGCCTACCTGGTCGGCACCGCGTTCGTCGGTTTCCCACTCGCCTCCGCACTGATCTCGGCCGCGGTCACGACGATCGCCGTCGCCGTCGTCTTCCTGATCGTCCGTCGCCGGGCGCAGGCGGCCCAGGCCGCCCCGGACGTCGCGACCTGACGCGCCCGGTTGCGGCGCCCCATTGGAGCGGTATCGTCGCGCCCACATCATGGTGGGGTCGTCGGGAGCCCGACTCTGCGAGACCGAACGGGTCCGAGGAGACGACGAGATGAGCATGTACGAGCGATTCACCTTTCGCGGCGTGACGCTGGATCGGATGACCATCGCCGCCCTGTTGTGTGCCGAGAAGAAGCTGAACTACGAGATGAGGATCATCCAGGGCTCGTACAACCGGGGGGTCGACGCGTCCGGTGGTACGCATGACGGTGGCGGCGCCGTCGACCTGGTCTGGCACGACATCCGGCGGCGCAACCGCGTGCTCCGCAAGACGAACTTCGCCGGCTGGCCCCGTCGGAGACTCCCCGGCGTGTGGGACCGGCACTGGCACGGCATTCTGATCGGCAACGAGAAGGCCAGTCCCGCCGCCAAGGACCAGGTCCGGGCCTACCGCGCCGGTCGCAACGGACTCGCCGACAACGGCCCAGACCGATGGTGGCGGCCCAAGAAGATCACGGCATTCAGCTATAGCCGGCGGGCTGCGATCTCGTGGCGCCGGCTCAACCGGATCGCCAAGCACCCCGGTGGTCGCCCGTTCCTGCCGTCCGGCGCCCGGGAGGTGGCCGTCGTCGCGCGGTCGCTTCGCGGCTTCAACATGAGCCTCGGCCGCCACAAGCCGGGCCGGATGGACAAGCCGATGATCGACGCGATCATGCGATTCCGGCGGATCCGCCGGGTCGGCGAGACTGAGGTGAAGGGGCCGCTCGGTCCCAAGACCTGTTATGAGCTGTGCATCCCGACCAAGGAGGAGCGCTGACTCATGCCGACCTACACGCTGGATCAGACCGCCAAGACCTGGGTCGCGGCTATCGGCGTCCTCGCGACCGCGCTGCTCGGCATCTTCGCCGGGGACACCACGGCCGGCTGGATCCTCACGATCGTCGTCGCCGTCGGCACCGTGGTCGCTGTCTATGTCGTGCCCAATGCGCCGACCGAGGACGATGCCCCGATGTCGGTCTTCGACCCACCACCGCCCGAGGAGGACGAGGCCGAGGAGGCGCCGGTCGACTGACGGTCGATCGGCCGCTCTGATCGCTGGCGCAGCGGACCGGCCGGGGTCATCCTGTGGGCATGGAGACTGTCTACGAGGCGGTCGGCGGGAGCAAGGCGGTGCTTCGTCTCGCCGACGCCTGGCACCAGCGCGTGATGGCCGACGAAGTCGTCAGCCACGCGTTCCACCACGGCTTTCGCGCCGACCACACCGAGCGGCTGGCGGCGTACTGGACCGAGGCGCTGGGCGGGCCGACCACGTACTCCGACACCTATGGCGACGAGACCTCGGTGGTGCGCATCCACAGCGGCAACGGCGTACACGAAGAGATGGACCGGCGGGCGATCGCCTGCTTCGACCAGGCGCTGACCGACATCGGCGTGGGTGATGACGATCCGGTCCGGTCGGTGCTGCACGACTACTTCGCATGGGCGACGACCACCAGCATGGCCCGCTACCACGAGACGGCTGACGACGTACCGAACGGACTGCGCATCCCGCGTTGGTCGTGGGACGGTCTGCAGGACTGATCGCGGCTGTCCGCCATCAAGTGGATGCCCTGAGTGACTTCGCTGTTCGGACCGAGCCGCGAACTCGTTATTCATTGGTAAGCGCGCGAGGCCTTGCGCATACTCGAAGTGAAGGTATCGCGCCCCGGAATCTGGGCGGGGCGGGGGACGGCCCGCACGACTTGAGCACCCAGTCGTTGCGGAGGGGTCATGTTCTACCCCGGTTATCTCGAGGATCTGGCGGCCGCGATCGAGTGGGATCGCAGCGGGCGTGGCGGTCGCGGCGATCGCGGAGACCGTCCGGCGGGGACGCCTGATGAGGGCAGCCGCGCCAGCGCACACGGGTTGGCACCGTCGACCCGCGCGGCGGTCACTGCCGCCGTCGCGGCGGGAGCTCTGGCGCTGTTGGCGCCGACAACGCCCGCCGATGCAGCGCCGAGCGCGACGACCACCCGGGCCGAGGTCGATGCGATCGGACTCGTGCCGTGTGGGATCACCGATCTGATCACCAGCACCCCACCGGCGGTCGATCGCACCTGCCTTGCCGAGTGGTGGACCTGGCAGCACTACCTCGCGACGCTACCGCGGCTGCCGTAGGCGTCAGCGGATCGATCGGAGGTAGCGCTCGCCGAGCAGCTCCAAGTGGCGTACGAGCTCGGGCGGCTCGCTGACGTGGAAGTCGAGCCCGAGCATCCCGATGTAGACCGCGACGACCTCGATGCTGTCCGCGCCGGTCACGAGCACGCAGGTGTCGTCGTCGATGCTCTCCACCACACCCACGGTGGGGTTGATCCGCGAGAGCACCTCGTCGGCCGGCGCGTCGACGGTGATCCGGACGTGGACGCTCCAGCCGCCGAAGGCGACCTCGCGCAGCACGAAGGCGGAGTAGTCGCCACCGGGCAGTGGCGTCGGCCGGAACCGCTTGCCACCCGGGACCCGCAGCTCCATCCAGTCCAGTCGGTACGGCGCCCACGTGCCCGCGATCGGGTCGCGCCCGACCACGAACCAGCGTCGCTGCCAGCTCACCAGCCGGTACGGCTCGACCAGCGCGGGATCGCCGCGATAGAAGAACCGGATCTCCTCGTGGTCGCGGACCGCGGTCGCGACCGTCGTCAGCGCGGCCGGGTCGACGTCGGGATCCTCGACGTTGCTGCTGGTGTTCTCCGGGCCATGCGTGGTCGCCGAGCTGATCGCATTCACCGGCCCACGCAACCGGCTCGGCAGCACCTGCTCGAGCTTGGTCAGTGCCCGCACGCTGGCCTCCTCGATGCCGTCGATCCCGGTGGCGGCGCGCAGCCCGACGGCCACGGCGACTGCCTCGTCGTCGTCCAGCAGCAACGGCGGCAGCTTCGCTCCGACGCCGAGTCGGTAGTGCCCGGCCCGGCCGAGTGTCGCGTCCACGGGGTAGCCGAGCTCGCGGAGCCGGCGGACGTCGTTGCGGATCGTGCGGTCGGTGACGTCGAGCCGCTCGGCCAGCTCGACCGCGGTCCACTCCGGTCGGGACTGGAGCAAGGCGAGCAGGGCGAGCAGCCGGGCTGAGGTGTCATGCATGTCGTCAGGATCTTTCTAAATCCGGAGCGAATCGTTCCTAGTTCGTTCCTAGCCTAGGGGCATGAGCACATCGCAGACCGGCTCGACCGGCACCGACATCCGGCCCTTCCGCGTAGAGATTCCGCAGGCGGCACTCGACGACCTGCACGAGCGACTCGTCCGTACCCGCTTCCCGGCCCCGGCACCCGACGACACCTGGGACTTCGGCACCCCCGTCCACTACCTCCAGGAGATGGTTGCGCACTGGCGTGACGACTTCGACTGGCGGGCCCAGGAAGCCCGGATGAACGAGTTCCCGCACTTCCTGACCGAGATCGACGGCCAGACGATCCACTTCATCCACGTCCGGTCGGCCGAGTCCGACGCGACTCCGCTCCTGCTCACCCACACGTACCCGGGCTCGTTCGTCGACTTCCTCGACATGATCGAGCCGCTGACCGACCCGATCGCGCACGGTGGCCGCGCCGAGGATGCCTTCCACGTCGTGATCCCGTCGATCCCCGGCTTCGGCTTCAGTACGCCGGTCGTCGGTCGATGGACGCTGGACCGAGTCGCCGAAGTCTTCGACACCCTGATGCGACGGCTCGGCTACGACTCCTACGGCGCCCATGGCAGCGACGCCGGCGCGATCGTCTCCCGTGAGCTCGCGATCGCCGACGCCGACGGATTCCTCGGCGCGCATGTGCTCCAGCTGTTCTCGTTCCCGTCGGGTGATCCGGCCGAGTTCGCGAAGCTCACCGAGAAGGACCACGCCGCCCTCGAGTTCCTCGGCTGGTTCCAGACGGTCGGTGGCTACAACACGATGAACGGGTCGCGACCGCAGACCGTGGCGGCCGGGCTGTCGGACTCGCCGGTCGGCCAGCTGGCCTGGAACGAGCTGTTCGAGAACTTCGGCAACGGCACCAGCCTGGTCTCGTGGGAGCAGGTGCTGACCCAGGTAACGCTCTACTGGCTGACCAACACGTCGGCGTCGGCGGTCCGCTATCACTACGAGACGGCCCGGGCCGGCGCCGAGCCGGTGGTCAACGGCGGCCCGATCGGACTCGCGATGTTCGCCGACGACTTCAAGTCGATCCGTCCGTTCGCCGAGCGCGACAACACCGACATCGTCCACTGGGCCGAGTACGACAAGGGCGGGCACTTCGCCTCGATGGAGGTGCCGGAGCTCGTCGTGAGCGATCTGCGCGACTTCTTCGGCGGCCGGCGTACGGCCTGAGGTCTCCGCTCCCACGGTTTTGCGCCTGTACGCACCTCGCGCGACGCGTCGGCTGGTGTGTACGGGCGCAAAACCGTGTTCGGCTAGAGCGCGCTGCGGGGGCCGGCCGAGCCGACCAGGGGAGTGGTGTCGAAGTACCGGACCTCGAACCGCCGCTCCTCGAACCGCCAGCCGTCGGGCGTACGCCGGTAGCGATCGTGGTAGATGGAGTAGTTCACCTGCGACCGACCGTCGTTGAAGCGCCCGAACTCCTCGACGTACGCCCGGCCGGTGGCGGTGTCGCCGTCGACCTGGATCATGCCGGGGTGGGTGTTCTGCACGAAGAACTCCCACAGGGTCTCCTGCAGCCGGGCGACGCCGTCCCGGATCGCCTGGCGGCCCTCGAACTCGACGCCGACGTCGGGGATCCGCCATGCGCCGTCCGGCGTGAACAGGGACGCGAACCGGTCCCAGTCGCGCATCATGGCCGCGTCAGTGGACTCGGCGCGCAACGCCTCGATCTCGAAGCGGTCGACGATGGACTGCAGATCGGTCATCGGTCTCCTCCTGTCTGGTGTCACATGGTGCGGACGGCGGACACCTCGAGCTCGAGCCGCACATCGTCGCCGAGCAACGCCGTGCCGATCTCGAGGGCCGGGCTCCAGACGAGGCACCAGTCCTTGCGGTTCACGACGACCGAGCCGTCGAAGCGCAGCCGCTCCAGGCCGTACGTGTCGGTCGAGGCGCCCAGGAGATCGAACGGGATCGCGACCTCACGGGTGATGCCCTTGATGGTGAGATCGCCGACCACCTCGATGGTCAGGTCGTCGACCTGCCGGACGCGAGTGGACTCGAAGGTGATCGTCGGGTGGTGGGCGATGTCGAAGAAGTCGTTGGTCCGCAGCTGCTCGTCGCGCTCGTCACTGCCGGTGTCGAGGCTGTCGACCTTCATGGTCAGCTTGACCCAGGATCTCGACGGATCCTCGTCGATGTGTGCGAGGCCGACGAAGGCATGGAAGTCACCGCGCACCTCGGCCACTCTCGCCAGGCGGGCGACGAACCCGAGGCGGGTACGTACGGGGTCGAGTGTGTAGTCGCCGGCGAGTTGCGACAGGTTGCTCGAGGTTGCGGTGGTCATGTGACCCTCCTCCTGCGGATCGCAGTGCGTTTGGTTGCATCGGGCTGGTGTAGTCCGTCACTCCTATGACGGATCACAGCGAAGGAATGCAACATGGACGAGCACGATTGGCTGGCCGAGCAGTTCGAAACGCACCGATCCCATCTGCGGTCGGTGGCGTACCGGATGCTCGGCTCGTCCCACGAGGCCGACGACGCGGTACAGGAGGCCTGGATCCGGCTCGATCGGGCCGGCGCCGACGACGTCGAGAACCTCCGCGGCTGGCTGACCACGGTGGTCGGCCGGATCTGCCTCGACATGCTGCGCAGCCGTCGTACCCGGCGCGAAGACCCACTGGACCTCGCCGAGCAGGTGAACGGCCGGGACGGTGGCGTCGATCCGGTGGAGGACGCGCTGCTGGGGGAGTCGGTCAGTCTTGCCCTGCTCGTCGTGCTCGACTCGCTCAGTCCGGCCGAGCGGGTCGCGTTCGTGATGCACGATGTGTTCGCCCTCCCGTTCGACGAGATCGCACCCATCGTGCACCGGTCGCCGAGCGCAACCCGGATGCTCGCGAGCCGCGCTCGTCGCCGGGTGCGCGGCCGGTCCACCGCGTCGGACGCGGACCTGAGCGGGCGCCGCGAGGTTCTCGACGCCTTCCTGGCCGCCTCCCGCGACGGCGACTTCGAGGGTCTGATCGCCGTCCTCGATCCCGACGTCGAGATCCATGCCGACACCGCTGCCTACGTGCCGCCGGGTGCGCGCGCCCACGTGCGGGGTGCGCAGCAGGTCGCGAGCCAGGCGCTGATGTTCTCGGAGGCCAGCCGGTCGGCACAGCTGGTCCTCGTCGACGGCGTTCCGGGGTTCGTCGTGGCACCGCGTGGACGGAGGACGGTCCTGGCCTTCCAGATCGAGAACGACCGGATCACCCGGATCGACGTGCATGCCGAGCCCAGCCGGCTCCGTGAGCTCGACATCGAGATCGTCGCCGACTGACGGAGAAACGCCCCGACGTAAGGGCGAGGCAACCGGCGCAGCGATCGCCGGTCGGTAGGTTGGGATGTCGTGCACGACCATGGGCGGCTGCACGCACATCACGACGAACCAGTGACGGTGCAGCCCAGCGGCCGCCGGCGCTCGATCGCCCTCGGGATCCTGTGTCTGTGCGCGCTCACCGCCGGCCTCGACATGACGATCGTGAACGTGGCGCTGCCGTCGATCGGACGCGCCCTCGACGCGCCGGTCAACGAACTGCAGTGGACTGTCGACTCGTACAACATCGTGCTGGCCGGGATGCTGGTGCTCGGTGGTGCGCTGGCCGACCGGTACGGGCGTCGGCGGGTGTTCCTCGCCAGTTACACCCTCTTCGCGATCGCCTCGTTCGCGGCGGCCTTCAGCCAGTCGACCGGCGAGCTGATCGCCTTGCGGGCGGTGATGGGGCTCGGTGCGGCCGGCGTGACCGCACCCGCGCTGGCGATCATCGCGTCGATGTACCGCCCCGATGAGCGGGGCCGGGCGATCGCGGCGTTCGCGGTGTTCGGCGCGACCGGACTGGCAGTGGGGCCGATCGCGGGCGGGCTGCTGCTCGACCACTTCTGGTGGGGCTCGGTGTTCCTGGTCAACGTCCCGATCGTCGCCGTGGGCGTCGTGCTCGGCGCCAGAACCCTTCCCGAGTCGAAGGCCCCGGTCCCGGACGGCGGCCGGCCACGCCTCGACATCGAGGGCGCGATCCTGTCGGTCGTCGGGCTGGGCGTCTTGCTGTTCGGGATCATCGAAGGACCGAACCGAGGCTGGACGTCGCCCGAAGTGATCGCCGCACTGGTGATCGGTGCAGCGGCGCTCGCCCTGTTCGTCGGCCGCGCGCTTCGAGTCAAGGCGCCGCTCTTCGACGTTCGGATCCTGGACCGGCCGGCGGTCGCGACCGGGTCGATCACGCTGGTGATGGCGTACCTGTTGCTCAACTCGTTCCTCTTCCTGAACCCGCAGTACCTGCAGGACGTACAGAGCCAGCCGATCGTCACGGTCGGCCTGCTCTTCGTGCCGTTCGCCGTCATCTTCGGAGCGTGCTCGTTTCGGGCCCAGCAGGTCCTCGCGCTGCTGGGGCCGCGGAAGACGATCCCGCTCGGGCTGGTCGTGACCGCCGTTGCCTCGGGCGCTTTCGCGATCGCCCTCACCGAGCCGTTGTGGCTCACGATCGTTGCTTCGCTGATCTTCGGCGTCGGCCTGTCGTTGTTGATCGCGCCACCGTCGACGGTCGTGATGAACGATCTGCCGGCGGCGAAGGCGGGGGACGGGTCGTCACTCAACTTCGTGAGCCGCTTCGCGGGCGCGTCGGTCGGAGTCGCGATCGTCGGCTCGATCATGGCATCGGTGTACGTCAGTCACCTCGAGGACGCGGACCTCCCGTCGCTCAGCTCGCAGCAGGCCGACAAGTCGGAGGGGTCGCTGCAGGGCGCACTGGAGGTGGCGAACTCGCTGGACTCCTCGGCCGACAGCGCGCTGACGACGGCCGCACAGGATGCGTTCAACCGAGGCGCCGCAGTGGCCTACCTGACGCTCGCCGTCATGGCGCTGCTCGCCGCGGCGGTCGCCTGGTACGCCCTCGGCCGGTCGAGTCGGCACCGCACCGAATCGTCGGCCTGACCCACGCGCCTCGCTCAGTCCCTCGCGGGGGCGGGTCCGCGGATCGCGGCCGCGAGTCCGGCGCCGATCAGCAGCGCACCGACCATCAGGAAGGAGGAGTAGCCGAGCCAGGTGAGTGTGCCGGACACCGCGGAGTCCGGAAGGAAGGTCAGATCCGAGACCCGTTTGCCGGTATCGCCCGGATAGACCAGATAGAGCCCGGCCGGAATCAGCCCCCAGACGATGCCGCTCAGCAGCGGGCCGGCCGGCGACAGGGCGCCGAGCGCCGCGACGGCCAGGAGCAGCACGGCTCCGGCGCCGATCGCGATCAGGCCGCGAAGGTCACTCTCGGCCCCGGCGTGCTGCAGTGACAACTTCCAGTAGCGATCGGCGCCGTACGTCATCGCCACGAGCCCGATGGGCGTGAGGACAAGGCAGAGGAATGCGCTCAAAATATGGTGGATCGCCCGGCTCGAGGCCGGCTCATCGTAGAGCGCGTCCCGATCGTCGTAGCGCGAGTCGCGGGTGTCGTCGTAGTAGTACTTGTCCGGCTCGTCGGTGCGCGGCTCGTCGTAGCGGCTGTCGCGGTAGTAGTCCGTCTCGCGCTCGTCGTCCAGATCGCGCAGCTCGCGGTAGTAGGGATTGCCTTGGTCTTGTCGGGTGTCCGTCGTCCACCGATCGTCGGCGTAGTCGTCGGTCGGCGGTGGCCACGAGTCGGACTGGCGGGCTTCGCGTCGATCCCAGGGATCTGGTGTGGACACTGCTGTACCTCCTAGGCAGCGACCTTACGACAGTCACGGCCTACTGCGCGGGTGCACCGCCACAGTTGACTATTGACCCGCGGCTCAAGAGCGCTCGGCGGCCGCCGTCGTGAGGGGTTCTTCGACTGTGACGCCGTTGACGGTGGGGGAGATCCGTCGCTCGAGCATGCGGGCCATCACGCAGACGCAGAGACACCCGGCGATCATCAGGCCGACGTAGACACCGGCGAGGTCGCGGTCAAGCAGCACGCCGGCCACCACCGGGCCCAGAATCGCACCGCCCTGGAACGCGGCCGCGTTGATCGCGTTGTAGCGGCCCCGAGTGTGATCGGCCGCGAGGTCGTTGCTGATCGCCGGAATCGTCGGCTGCATCAGCGTCTCGCCGAACGCGAAAACCCCCATGAACAAGAGCATTCCGGCAGCTGCGATCGCCGTGCCGGGCACCAGTCCGGCGGCACCGAGCAGCAGCCATGCGAAGGTCCAGACGACTCCCATCACGACCATGACCCGGGTCCGGCGACGGCCGGTGATGCGCGAGAGCACGAGGAACTGCAGGGCGACGATCACCGCCGTGTTGACCGCGAACGCGATGCCGACCGTGCGGGTCGACACCTCGGCGACCTGACGGGCGAATCCGGGAAAGCCCGCCTCGAACTGCCCGTAGCCGACGAACACCGCAAGGAAGGTGAGACCGGTCAACCAACGCACCGCGGGCTGTCGGATGATCTCGCGGTAGGTGCCGCCGGTGTCGTCCTCGGGCCGCTCGGCACGACCGTGGAGATGGCGCAACGGGCCGAGCAGCAGCGCCACCGGAATCAGGCAGAACGCGGCGTCGGCGAGGAAGATCGCCGTGAACGTCGAGGGCCTGGTGACGTCGACGTAGAGCCCGCCGACGATTCCGCCGACCCCGATGCCGAGGTTGACCAGCGCGAAGTTGACGCCGAAGTACTGCTGGCGCAGATCGCCACTCACCACTGCCGCGATCAGCGCGTTGAACGCCGGCCACGAGATCCCGAAGTTGAGACCGATCAGGACGAGCGCCACCGCGGCAACGGCCGGCGAGGTCGCGAACGCGAGCAGCGCGTTGCCCAGGATCATCGACGTCAATCCGGTGAGCAGCAGGGCGCGAGCGCCGTAGCGGTCGGTCAGCGACCCGCCTGGCCCGGTCACGATGAATCCGGAGATCGCGATCAGACCCATCAGGGCTCCGGAGACCCCGAGGTCGAAGCCGCGCACCTCGTGCAGATAGATGATCGTGAACGGCAGGGTGAGGCCGCGTCCGAGGGTCTGGATCGCCACCGTCGACAGCAGCCATCGGCCTTCGGTGGGCAGCGCTGACCAGAACGACCTCATCCCACTCACGGCGCCATCCTCCGCGACCGCACCGACAATCCGCGAGCGGATTTCGACCGGTCCGAATAGGGTCCCGGGTATGACCAGCGAGGACGTCGAAAACGCCGGCGACGACATCGTGATCACGACCTATGCGGATCGACCCGAGTGCGTCGAGAACGCCTTCGACATGGACGAGTCGTGGCCGACCTTCATGAAGAACGACGAGGTCGCGGCGGCCCTGTTGCTCGGGGTGATCGAGGCGTTCCCGCACCTCAACATCCTGGCCACCGCCGACGGGGTCCAGGTGGCTCGCGGGATGGCCGCGCCGTTCGCCCTGCACACCGAACGCCGCAAGGGTGAGCTACCCGCGGGCGGCTGGGATCGAGTGCTGATCTGGGCCTTCCACGACCGCGACCGCGGCGTCGAGCCGGACACTGTCACCGCGCTGGAGATCTCGGTCCATCCCGACCACCTCGGCAAGGGACTGTCCCGTCGGATGCTGGCCGCGATGCGTACCGCTGCTGCCACCGCAGGCTTCGCCGAGTTGGTCGCACCGGTTCGGCCGAACGAGAAGCACAAGCAGATGGACCTGCCGATGGCCGACTACATCAAGCTCACCCGCGACGACGGACTCCCGATCGACGCCTGGCTGCGTACCCATGCGCGGGCAGGCGGCGTCATCGACTCGGTCGCGCCGACCTCGATGGCGATCACCGGGACGCTCGAGGAGTGGCGCACCTGGACCGGGCTGCCGTTCGACCGCGCGGGCGAGGTGGAGGTGCCGGGCGCGCTGGTGCCGGTGCTATGCGTGCCGGAGCACGACTACGCGGTGTACGTCGAGCCGAACGTCTGGATGCGGCACCGGCTCTGACCGCGTTCAGTCGCCGATGACTCCGTCGGCGAGCTCGCGGAGGATGTCGAGATGCCCGTTGTGGTGGGCGGTCTCCTCGATCAGATGCGTGATGATGTAGCGCAGCGTGATCGGCCGTCCGGTGTCGTAGTCCGGGTACTTCGCCTGCTCATCCCAGTCGCGCGAGGCGACGATCTCGTCAGTGTGGGCAGCCTGCGTCGCGTAGTCGTCGAGCAGGTCGGCCAGCGGCCGCTCGAAGCCGAGCCGCATCTGCAGCTCGGAGTCCCGGTCCGAGCCGGGGAACTGATTCGGCCCGCCGAGGAAGACCACGTCGATCCAGAACACCTCGGCCCAGCGCAGATGACTGACCAAACCGGCGATGCTCATCGCCGGCGACGTCGGCAGTGGCGTCTTGACCGCGTCTTCCTGCGACAGGCCCTCGCACTTGGCATGCACGGTCTGGCGTACGTACTTCAGCAGCTGGGTCAGATTGGTGCGCTCGTCCAACACGTCGGTCCGCCGGGCGCTCACGACTCCGCCGCCTTCGACTCAGCCGATTGCGCCTGCTCGAGTGGAACGAGGAGCTTCTTCAGCAGGCCGTCGAGAGTGCGGCACTCGGCGGCGGTGAGTGGGTCGAGCAGCCGCTCCTCGTTGGTCAGATGGGTCTCGACCGCCTTGTCGGCCACGTTCTTGCCGCGTCGGGTGAGGCGGACCAGGGTGCCGCGCCGATCGTTCGGGTCGGGGCGCCGCTCGATCAGCCCGGCATCCGCCATCCGGTCCAGGCGCTTGGTCATGCCGCTCGACGAGAGCATCGTCGCCCGCATCAGCTGGGTCGGGTTCAGCTCGTACGGCGCACCGGAGCGACGTAACGCGACCAGCAGGTCGAACCAGCCGCGCTGCAGCTCGTGGGGTGCGAGGCCATCGGAGAGCACATCCTCGGACAGGTGCACGACGCGGAACAGCCGGCCGTAGAGGGCGAGCGCGGCGACGTCCAGGTCGGGCCGTTCCCGATGCCATTGCGCCACGATCTCGTCCACGTGATCTCGCTTCTCGCTCACGGCAGCCCAGTGTATAGTGACAGAAAGAAACTCGCCAGCGAGTATCTCGCCAGAGGAGGACATTGCGATGGTGTCGATCCCGCCCACGATGAAGGCGATCCGGCTCCACAGTCCCGGCGTCGAAGGACTCCGCCAGGACACGATCGACACGCCAACGGTGCAGTCGGGCGAGGCGCTCGTCGAGGTCCATGCCGCCGCGATCACCCGCGACGAGCTCGAGTGGCCGGTCGACCGGCTGCCCGCGATTCCCTCGTACGAGCTGTCCGGTGTCGTCACGGCGGTCGCGGATGACGTCGACGGGCTCTCGGTCGGCGATCAGGTGTACGCCCTGACGCCGTTCGACCGTGATGGTGTGGCGGCCGACTATGCCGTCGTACCCGCGTCGACGCTGGCGCCGAAGCCGGCATCGATCGGCCATGTCGAGAGCGCGGCGATCCCACTGCCGGCGCTCAGCGCGTGGCAGGCACTGTTCACCCACGGCCGACTCGAGTCGGGTGAGCGAGTGCTCATCCACGGCGCGGTCGGAGGCGTCGGTCTGTTCGCGACGCAGCTGGCGCGGTGGCGCGGAGCCCATGTCGTGGGGACGGCGTCGCCGTCGTCGTTCGACGAGGCTCGCGCACTCGGCGCGCACGAGGTGATCGACGGCCACGGGTCGCTGGACGACGCGCTCAAGTCGGTCGACGTCGTCTTCGACACGGTCGGCGGCGAGCTCCTCGAGCGGGCGCCGGCAGTGCTCGCGGACCCGGGCCGGCTCGTGTCGGTCGCCGCGGAGCCGTCGGGGGAGGGGATCTTCTTCATCGTCGAGCCGAGCCGGGAGCAGCTGGTCGAGCTCGGTCGTCTCGTCGACGCGGGCGAGCTGCGGGTCCCGATCGACTCGACCTTCGGGCTGTCCGACGCCACTGCCGCGTTCGAGCGCAGCCTGGCCTCCGGCAAGCGCGGCAAGGTCGTCCTGCGAGTCGCCGACGGCGACGCCTGAAGACGCCTGCTCACGGTGATTGACGCGTCGCATCGCGCGTGCGACGCTCGCCACAAGTTCGTGCGTACGCGCGGACGCCTGCTCGTCTCGAGCGACTCGATCTTGGGGAGGTCATCGTGGAACGGCATGGTTCGGAGAGTTTCTTCGTCGTCGGCGAGGGATTGCTGGGCGAGACCGTCGGGGGTCGAGAGCCGAGGCTGGTCGGCGATGCCGCGGCCGGTGCGCCACCGTTCCGCTTCTCCCGGATGGGACCGAACGGCGCCGGTCGCGCACCAACCGACGCCGCTCGGCTGAAGATCGCCAAGGCGATGACCGAGGGCGGCGGTGGTTCCTCCCGGATCCCGGCCGGCTACACGTACCTCGGTCAGTTCCTCGACCACGACCTCACGTTCGACAAGACCGACGTGACGTTCGGCGATCACATCTCGCCGGGCGAACTGCTCCAGGGTCGGTCGCCGAGCCTCGACCTCGACTCGTTGTACGGCGCCGGGCCGCAGGACCCGGCGTCGGCCAAGTTCTACCAGGCGGACGGCCTGCACCTGAAGATGGGGAAGACGGTCGCGGTCGGCGGCGACAAGGCGATGGACGACTTCGACCTGCCGCGCGGCGGAGGGTCGACAGTGGCGCAGCGGCGCAAGGCGATCATCCCGGACCCGCGCAACGACGAGAACCTGGCGGTCGCCCAGACCCATCTGGCCTTCATCCGGTTCCACAATCGTGTCGTCGACACCCTGCCGTCATCGGTGCCGCCCGCGTTGCGGTTCGCCACAGCGCGCGAGATCGTCACCAAGCACTACCAGTGGATGATCCGGACCGACTTCCTGCCACGGATCTGTGCCCATGCGGTCGTCGGTGACGTCTTCCGCAACGGCCGCAAGGCGTTCGAGCCGAACGCACCGGCCACAGCGGTCCCCACCATGCCGATC
Source organism: Nocardioidaceae bacterium (assembly GCA_035262905.1). GTDB lineage: Bacteria > Actinomycetota > Actinomycetes > Propionibacteriales > Nocardioidaceae > DATFRX01. The sequence goes on along the minus strand of DATFRX010000015.1, from coordinate 282 downwards.
GAGTTCTCAGTGGCGGCGTACCGGCTCGGGCACTCGATGGTCCGCGACGCGTACAACTGGAACGCGCGATTCGACGACGGCTTCGGCACCCTCGACCTGCTGTTCACGTTCACCGCGACCAGCGGCAACCTCGGCGGGTCGGAGCGGCTGCCGAGCAACTGGATCGCCGACTTCCGCCGGCTCTACGACTTCGGCGAGGCCAACAAGTCCGGCCTCGTCGTGGCGGCCAAGAAGTTCAACCGGGCGATGCGGATCGACACCCGCCTCGCGCAGACGCTACGG
>DATFRX010000014.1:0-9108 GCA_035262905.1 Nocardioidaceae bacterium | reverse complement strand
TGCGGCCAGGAACGCGAGCTTGTCCCACAGCATGGTCGTCTCGTCGTCGCGTACGGTCACCTCGAGGCCGGCCTCGTCGAGCCGGACCGCGACATCATCGACGCTGCTTCGCGGGGCGGTACGGCTCGCCAGATCCACCAGGGTGAAGGGCGTGCTGTGCACGATCCGGCCGGGCGCCACTCGGCTGGACGCGACCCGGATCGCACCGGCGACCACCTGCTCGGCCGGGTAGCGCTCGCGCAGCACCGTCATGTGCTCAACCCCGTTGAGCAGCGGCACCACCAGTCCCGCCCCGAGCGCCTCGGCCGGCAGCCGCTCCAACGCGTCGTCGAGCGCCGTCGCCTTGACCGTGATCAGGACGGCGTCCACCGGCTCCCGCAACTCGGTGTCCGCGTCGACCCGCACGGCGAACTCGCCGTACTGACCGCTCTGCACCGAGATCCCGTCCTCGCGGAGCGCCGCGGCGGTGCTGGATCCGGCCAGACATGTCACGCGGTTGCCGTCGCGGGCCAGCAGGGCGCCCAGCAGTCCGCCGACGCCGCCGGGTCCAAGCACCGCGATGGACCATCGTGCTGCCGCCACGTGCCCTCCCTGGACGTCCGGCCGTTCGGCTTAGTCCAGCACAGGCGTCGCCTCAGCGCCCCTGACTCGCCGAGGATCCACCCGCGCCCTGCTGGTTGTTCGGGCTCGGGCTCGGCGGCGCCTGCCCGGCACCGGCGGCCAGCACCGCGTCGGCCAGCTCCGGCAGACCCGGAGCGGTGTTCGGCTGCGGCCCCTGGAGCTCCTTGCCGTCGACGAAGATGGTCGGCGTCTCGACGATGTTGTTCTGCGAGGCCGCATCCGTGGCGTCGGTGACCGTGCCGCTGAAGTCCTGGTTGTCGATGCACGACGAGACGTTGTCCGCCCCCGCTTGCTCGGCCATCTGGTTCAGCGTCGAGTCGTCGAGCCCGGCCGATCCCTCCGCGGGTTGGTTGGCGTAGAGGATGTCGTGGAAGCTGTGGAACGCGGCAGCGCCCTGGCTGTTGAACACGCAGAACGCGGCGTTGGCCGCGCGGGACGAGTAGTTGGTCGTGGACGCCTGGTCGAGGATCGCGATCGGTCGGTACTCCACGCTGATCACGCCGAGATTGACGTGCTGCTTGACGTAGCTCCCGACCTGCTGCTCCCACGCCCTACAGGTGGGGCACTGGAAGTCCTCGTAGAACACCACCTTGACCGGCTTCACACCCTTGACCGCCTGGTCGCTGCCGATCGACTGTGCGGAGTAGACGATGCCGAAGTCGTTTGTCAGGTCGTGCGGCGTTGCGCCGCCGCCGCCACGCTCGGAGGCGAAGATGGCGGCTCCGGCCGCGACGATGATCACGACGATGGCTGCGACGATCGCGCCGACGGTCAGCTGGGTCCGGCGCGCGTCAGCACGCTCCCGCTCGCGACGCATCTGGGCGGCACGCGCCGTCCGACCGTCGTCGCGCTTCTTCCGGTTACTCACGGCACCTCCCGGGTACGCGGGTCAGGGTAGAGCAGCCCGTCCACTGAGAATCGGCTGGTCGGACGCCAGGCCAGCAACCCGGCGAGGACGAGCAGTCCGACGTCGCGCAGGATGTCCCATCGATAGCCGGCCGTCGGATCGCCTCCGGAGGCACCGCCACCGCCGAAGCAGCCGCACTCGATCTGCAGCCCGCGGGCCCATGCCGACGCGATACCGACGATGAACACCGCCAGCAGGACGGCCGACGCGATCGCGACCAGGCGCTGGGCGAGGCCGATAACGAGCAGGACGCCGAGACAGATCTCCAGCAGCGGCAACGAGTAGCCGACCGCGCGTTCGAGTGGGTCCGGGACGAGCTGATAGGCGCGAACCGCGCGTACGCTCGCCTCCGGGTCGCCGATCTTGGCGGCGCCGGCCGCGAGCCACACACCGCCCAGGACCAGCCGCGCCACGAGGGCCAGCCACGGCCACGCGATATCGACCCGCGACCGCCACGTGACGTCGACAGCCACTACCGGTGCTCCTTCAACGGATCAGAAACGAATCTCCACCCCGCCACCTATGGTGCCAGGCCGCGGATAGAGTGCGATCACACATGAGGAGCAGGCTTGGCGCACGGACACCGACGACGACATGTCAGCGCGTCCAGCCGACCCGGTCGCGGGGTCGTCGCCTGGGGCATCGTCGGACTAGCTGCCGGGTTCGGCCTCCTCGTCGGCTTCGGGGTGCCGTGGCCCAAGGCGCTGCTCGGCACCGTCGGTCTGCTCATCGTCCTGCTGATCGCGTACGCCCTCGAGCTGTCCGGTCTGATGCGGCCCACGCCCGAGCAATCACCCGGATCGGACCGGCATCGGCCCCCCGGATCGCACCGGCCACCGGGGCGGCCGGACGAGCCGCCGACGCCCTAGTGCTTGCCTCGGGCTAGGGTGCCTGGCGTGAACGACCGGTTGGTGTGGATCGATTGCGAGATGACCGGACTCGACATCGGGGCGGACGCGTTGATCGAGGTGGCGGCGCTCGTCACCGACTTCGAGCTCAACGTGCTGGGCGAGGGAGTCGAGGTCGTGGTCAAGCCACCGCAGCCGGCGCTCGACCAGATGGGCGACGTCGTCCGCGGCATGCACGAGGCGTCCGGACTGCTCGAAGAGTTGCCCGACGGCGTCTCGCTCGGCGAGGCCGAGCAGCGGGTGCTCGACTACATCCGCGAGCACGTTCCGGAGAACGGTCGGGCACCGCTGGCCGGCAACACCGTCGGCACCGACCGGATGTTCCTCGCCCGAGACATGCCCGACCTCGAGGGCTATCTCCACTACCGGATCGTGGATGTCTCGTCGATCAAGGAGCTGGCCCGGCGCTGGTACCCACGGGTCTACTTCGCGGCGCCGACCAAGACCGGGAACCACCGAGCGCTGGCCGACATCCGCGAGAGCATCGAGGAGCTGCGCTACTACCGGGCGGCGGTGTTCGTGGCGCAGCCGGGCCCGGACTCCGAGTCGGCGCGGGCCCTCGCGGAGGAGCACGGCGGCACCCTGAGCCCGCCGGACCCGACGTCCCCGGACGCCGGGTCCTAGGCCGCTCACCGATTCCTCTCCACGGGGTCCGGACCGCTACACTTGCGCAGGCCGCGTGACCCTGGTCCGTCCCGGCGACCTCCGAGATGGCAGGCGCGGCTCATGGTGGGTGTAGCTCAGCTGGTAGAGCACCTGGTTGTGGTCCAGGAAGTCGCGGGTTCAAGTCCCGTCACTCACCCCATGCCGACGTTTCGGCAGGCCTGACGGCCCGCCCGAGCCGTATCAGACGACCCATCTGCAGCCTCATGATCTCGTCGACGGCGCCTCGATGTCGTCGACGCACGGTCCAACGCTCGGGATGACCCGGCGAGGTGCCATATGTCAGACGCGTATGAAGTCGTCGATCTCGGGGCTGACAGTTCCGGTCGCACCATCTTCATGAACCGCCGGATGCAGGCGGCGTACGAGACCGTGACCGACCAACTCGGGTTCGATCCGACCATCGTCCAGGGCGCCTACATGACCCGGGTCGGCGGCGGCGCCGATGCCTCGGCCGGCTACCACGACAAGGGCGGCTGCATCGACACCCGGACCTGGGACATCGACAGTGCCGAGGAGCGCCTGGTGATCCGGGTGGCTCGGAGCGTCGGCTGGGCGGTGTGGCGCCGCGACTCGGCGCACGGCGGCTTCGACGAGCACATGCACTGGGTCCTGCTCGGCGACGCGGAGGCGGCCCCGGGCGCGATCTGGCAGATGGCCGAGTACCGCGCCGGTCGCGACGGGCTCGACACCCAGGGCCACGACTACCACTGGCGACCGGATCCGATCCCCACCTTCGACTACGAGGCGTACCTGGAGGACGACATGCCCTCGGTCCACGATCTGCTCAGCGCCAAGCTGAACCCGAACGACGAGAAGTCCGACACCGTACGCAGTGCGCTGAACAAGGGCGCCGACGCGCTCGCCGAGGTACGCGGTCTGTCCGCGGCCTTCGACGAGTTCCGCAAGAACCTGGCGCGACGCGACCAGGCGCTGGCCGACGCCATCGAGGCGATCGCCGGCGACCTCCAGGACACGGCCACCCGCAAGCAACTCGACCAGGTCCACAAGGCCCTGGCCGCCGGGCTCGCCGACGCCTGACGGCCTCGGCTCCACTGGCGGTAGCCAAATCCCGAAACACGCCGGCGTGTTTCGCGATTTGCCTACCCTCACCGGTCGGGCGGGCCGTCGGCCGGTGCTAGGAGCGGGGTGGGAGGTTCTGGAGCCGGATTTGGCCGCGGGCGACCAGCCGGCCGTCGGCGTCGCGCGACTCGACCAGCCACAGCTGCTGCAGCCGGCCCCGATGGATCGGCGTCGCCGTCGCGACGATCCGGTCGCCGACCCGCCCGGCGCGAAGGAAGTCGGTGTTGTTGTTGACGCCGACCACACCGCCCACCGGCCCGTAGTCCTGCTCGGCGTACCAGAGTCCGGCCGCGAGGCTGGCGGCGCTCTCGTTCACGGTGCAGTGGATGCCGCCGTGGGTCAGTCCGAACGGCTGGAGGTGCTGCTCGCCGACGGTCCACTCGATGACGACGCCGTCGGAGTCGGCACGAGTGACCTCAAGGTCCAGGAGCTCGTGCAGCTTGAGCGAATCGAGCGGCGTCGACATGCCAGCGACCATACCGACCGGCACGTCAGGCCAGGGGTACGACGTCCGGAGCGCCCATCCGGGCGGCGTCGGCGGTCTCGTCGTCGGGCATCTGCTGGCTCTCGCGCTCGGCCTTGATCCGCATCCGGTAGTGCTCGACCTCGCGGGCGCTCTGCCCGTCGCTCCAACCGAGTGCCTCGCCGATCAGCGCGGCGGCCGCCTCGCAGGCCCGGTCGCCGCGGTCGAACGTCTCGATCGAGATCCGGGTACGCCGGGTCATGATGTCGTCGAGGTGCCTGGCGCCCTCATGCGTCACGGCGTAGACCACCTCGGCCCGCAGGTAGTCCTCGGCGCCCTCGAGCGGCTCCCCGAGCGACTTGTCGGATGCGATCAGCTCGAGCACCTCGTGGATCAGCGCGCCGTATCGATTCAACAGGTGCTCGATCCACACCTCGTGCAGTCCCGACCGCTCGGCGAGCACATGCCGCGAGTTCCACAGCGCCTCGAACCCGTCGGCGCCGAGCAGCGGCACGTCCTGCGTACACGAGCTCGGGACATTGCGGTCGAGCACCGCCGCGAGGCCGTGGACCGCCTCGTCGACCGCGTCCTTGGCCATCACCCGATAGGTCGTGAACTTGCCGCCTGCCACGACCACGAGGCCGGGTACGGTATGCGCGACCGCATGCTCTCGTGACAGCTTCGACGTCATCTCGGACTCGCCGGCCAGCAGCGGCCGGAGCCCGGCATAGACGCCCTCGACGTCCTCGGTCGACAGCGGCTGTTCCAGCACCGAGTTGACGTGCTCGAGGAGGTACTCGATGTCGCTGGCGCTGGCCGCCGGGTGCGCCTTGTCGAGCTCCCAGTCGGTGTCGGTGGTGCCGATGATCCAGTGCCGGCCCCACGGAATGATGAACAGCACCGACTTCTCGGTACGCAGGATCATGCCGGTCTTCGAGCGGATCCGGTCGCGCGGGACGACCAGGTGGATGCCCTTGCTGGCCCGCACATGGAACTGCCCGCGCTCTCCCGCGAGTCCCTGGGTCTCGTCGGTCCATACCCCGGTCGCGTTGACCACCTGCCGGGCCCGGACCTCGAAGGTACGGTCCGACTCCAGGTCGTGGACGACCGCGCCGGTCACCCGCTCTCCCTCGCGGAGCAGGTTGAGGACCCGGGCCCGGGAGGCGACCGACGCGCCGTAGGCGGCCGCCGTCCGGGCCAGGAACATGGTGAATCGCGCATCGTCGACCTGCGCGTCGTAGTACTGCAGCCCTCCGGTCAGGGCGTCCTTGCGGAGCGACGGCGCGAGCTTGCGAGCTCCCCGCCGGGTCAGGTGCCGATGGACGGGTACGCCGCGGCCGTGCTTCGACGCGATCGACAGCGCGTCGTACAACGCCACTCCCGATCCGGCGTAGAGCCGCTCCCAGCCCCAGTGCTTCAGTGGATAGAGGAAGGGCACCGGGTGGACCAGATGCGGTGCCAGCCGGGTCAGCAGCAGTCCGCGCTCGTGCAGTGCCTCGGCCACCAGGCCGAAGTCCAGCATCTCGAGATAGCGCAGACCGCCGTGGATCAGCTTGCTCGACCGACTGGAAGTGCCGGACGCGAAGTCTCGGGCCTCGACCAGACCGACCCGAAGACCCCGCGTCGCGGCATCCAGTGCACTTCCGGTGCCGACGACACCGCCGCCGACCACGAGGACATCAAGCTCCTCACCGGCCATCTGCTCGAGCGATGTTTCACGGAACTGTGGCGAGAGCGCGACGGCCATGATGGTGCCCTTCCCCTCGTACTGCGACCTTTCGTAGTGGCGTCAGTCCACGTCGACCCAGTCGAGCGTGCGCTGTACGGCCTTCTTCCATTGAGCATAGGCAGCGTCGCGCTGCTCCTGGTTCCACTCGGGACTCCACCGCTTGGCTTCGTTCCAGTTGGCCCGCATCTCGTCGGTGTTACTCCAGAAGCCCACGGCCAGACCGGCTGCGTACGCGGCACCCAGCGCCGTGGTCTCGGCCACCACCGGCCGGCTCACCGGAACGCCGAGCACGTCGGCCTGGATCTGCATGCACAGATCGTTCATGGTGACGCCGCCGTCCACCTTGAGCACGTCGAGCTGGACGCCCGAGTCCTTCTCCATCGCCTCGGAGACGTCGCGGCTCTGGTAGCAGATCGCCTCGAGCGTCGCCCGGGCAAGGTGGGCATTGGTGTTGAACCGGGACAGACCGACGATCGCACCGCGGGCGTCGGAACGCCAGTACGGAGCGAACAGACCCGAGAACGCCGGGACGAAGTAGACGCCGCCGTTGTCCTCGACCTGACGGGCCAGCGCCTCACTCTGGGCCGCCCCGCTGATGATGCCGAGCTGGTCGCGCAGCCACTGCACAGCCGAGCCGGTCACCGCGATCGAGCCCTCGAGGGCGTAGACGCAGTCCTCGTCGCCGAACTTGTAGCACGCCGTCGTGAGCAGCCCAGCCTTCGAGTGGACGATGTCGTTGCCGGTGTTGAGCAACATGAAGTTGCCCGTGCCGTAGGTGTTCTTGGCCTCACCCGGAGAGAAGCAGACCTGGCCGACCGTGGCCGCCTGCTGGTCGCCGAGGTCGCCCGTGAGCGGGACCTCGCCGGCGAGCGGCCCGTTCGCACGCGTGGTGCCGTACGGGTCGGGCGACGAGCTGGACCGGATGCTCGGCAACATCGAACGCGGGATGTTGAAGAACGACAGCAGTTCGTCGTCCCAGTCCAGCGTCTCGAGGTTCATCAGCATGGTCCGGCTGGCGTTGGTGACGTCGGTGACGTGTACGCCACCGTCGGCACCGCCGGTGAGGTTCCAGAGCAGCCAGCAGTCGGTGTTGCCGAAGACGGCGTCACCTCGCTCGGCGGCCTCGCGTACGCCGTCGACGTTCTCCAGGATCCACTGGATCTTGCCGCCGGAGAAGTACGTCGCCGGGGGCAGGCCGGCCTTCTGGCGGATCACGTCGCCCTTGCCCTCGCGCTCCAGCGCCGAAGCGATCCGGTCGGTCCGAGTGTCCTGCCACACGATGGCGTTGTAGAGCGGCCGGCCGGTCTTGCGGTCCCAGACCACCGAGGTCTCGCGCTGGTTGGTGACGCCGACCGCAGCCAGGTCACTGTGGGTGAGTCCGGCGCCGTTGAGCGCGGATTGTATGACCGCCGAGGTGCGCTCCCAGATCTCGACGGGATTGTGCTCGACCCAGCCGGCCTGCGGCAGGATCTGCTCGTGTTCCAACTGGTGCTTTCCGACCTCATTGCCCGAGTGGTCGAAGATCATGAACCGGGTGCTCGTCGTCCCTTGGTCGACGGCGCCGACGTAGTCAGCCATACCTTTCCCTCCGTACTGCGATAGGCGCTAGGGCGTGACGTACTAGGGGATCTGCTGAGCGTGACGGTCACAGCGCCACGCTCAGCAGCAGGGATCGATCAGAAGACCGCCTGTGAGAGCAGTCCACCGGCGATACCGCCGATGATCGGGCCGACGATCGGGATCCAGGAGTAGCTCCAGTCGCTGTCGCCCTTGCCCTTGATCGGCAGGATGAAGTGCGCAATACGGGGTCCGAGGTCTCGGGCCGGGTTGATCGCGTAGCCGGTGGGCCCGCCGAGCGACGCGCCGATACCGACGACGAGCAGACCGACCGTGATCGGACCGAGGTCCGCAGGAGCGCCGCCGCCACCCAGCATGCCGAGGATGACGAACAGCAGCACGAAGGTGCCGATGATCTCGGTGATCAGGTTCCACACATTGCTGCGGATCTGCGGACCCGTGGAGAAGGTGCCGAGCTTGGCAGCCGGCTCCGCCTCCGGGTCGTCGTAGTGCTCCCGGTATGCCAACCAGGCGACGACGCCACCGAGGAAGGCACCGATCAGCTCGGCGGACAGGTAGGTCAGTGTCGACCCCAAGGTCACGTCGACGTTGGCCGCTCCGCCGTAGGTGTCGGCTCCCGACGCCCAGAGACCGAGCGTGACGGCCGGGTTGAGGTGAGCACCGGACTTGTAAGCAACCAGGACACCGGCCATGACGGCCAGGCCCCACCCGATGTTGATGAGCAGCCAGTCGCCTCCGACGCCCCGGCCCTTGGTCTGACCCAGCAGGACGTTCGCGACGACACCGCAGCCGAGCAGTGTCAGCATTCCCGTCCCGAGGATTTCGCTCCAAAAGACTGTGTCAAGCCCCATTGCATCCTCCGCTTCCTCGTGAAGCCAGGTGATCGACGGTTGAGAAGTTCGTCGGCTCCGGCGGCCCGAGACTGAAGCCGGCTGCCGTGAAGGTAGAGACAGCCTTCGATGTGGTCAATGTCATGCATTCGACAATGTCGTACGTAGGCTTGCGGCTGTGCCAGGTCGCATCCAGTCCATCGAGCGGGCGGTCGCCGTGCTGCGACTGCTCGACACCGCCGACCAGCCGCTCGAGCTCCACGAGATCGCCGACACCCTCGGGCTGGCCCGGACGACCACCCACGGCATCGTCACCACGCTCCGAG
>DATFRX010000013.1:0-3011 GCA_035262905.1 Nocardioidaceae bacterium | reverse complement strand
GCGTCGACGCAGCGCAGGCAGGCGGTCCGGCCCGGCTGCACGAGCGGACCGACGATGCCGCAGCCGTCGCGGGTCGCGGTCACCAGGTGCGGCACGTCGACCCGCAGGCACTCGTCGGCGATCTCGCGGGCCGTCTCACCCTCGCCGGCCAGGATGACCAGGTCGAGTCCCGCGGTCGGTGCCGTCGCGGTCGCGACCGAGCCGACTCCGGAGGCCGCCAGCAGGTCGGCCACCGCCTTGCCCAGGTGGTCGTCGCCGATGATGCGCACGGTGGCCGCCCGCCGCCGGGCGAGCTGCGCCAGCGCTCGCTCGCCGTCGACGCCACGGGCCAGCAGGTGGGCCGCCTCGCTCTCGAGACCCGACTCGGCGCGCCAGACGTCGGAGTCGACCACGACGCCGGCCGCGAGCAGGGCGTCGACCAGCGGTGCGTCCAGCGCGGGATCGTCGATGGTGCGCACGCCGTCGAGTCCGCAGAGCAGGTCGGCCATCGCGTCGGGTGCGGCGACGACGAGGGCGTGACCGGGCTCGGTGCCGAGTTGAAGATGCTCGGCATCGCGGCGCAGCAGCGATGATCCCGGTCGGAGGACAGGTCGCATGGATGCTCCGGCATGTCAGCGGGGATGGGTGGCGAAAGCCTGCCAGCATCTCGCCTCCGACTGTGGCCGTTGTCCACAGCCCGCCGCTCACCTCGGACCGGCCGGGAGACGTACGACGGCGGTGTCCCGTTGCCGGGACACCGCCGTCGACGTCAGCTTGAGGCCGTCAGGCCTTGCCGAGGATGCGATTGAGGTTCGTGCCGCACACGGGGCACTTCGCCTTGGCCATCCGGGTGCCCTTGGCGTTCACCTGGACTTCTCCGGTGGCTTCGCGCTTCGCCTTGCACTTGACGCAGTAGTACTCACCGCTCCAAGTCTCCGCCATCGCGTACTCCTTGCCATCTCGTGACGACGCTCGCCCCTGTCTGGAGGAGCGCGCCGATACTCGCGGCGGGAAGAACCGGGGGGAAGCCCCGCCGTGACCCGAACCAGCGGGCCTCGCCGACACCCTACGTCACCGCTCGGGCTGACCTGCGGCGACACGGCGCCGGCGGAAAGCCTCCGGCTCGGCCGGGAGTGATCCGCCTTCCCCTTGCGGACGCTCCCAACGGGCCGGAGGCCTTCTGCCGCGACACGGTAGGAGCCTCCCGCGGCGGCGTCAATCCACGCCTGTGTATAACTCTGTGGACAACTTGTGGACGGGACGATGTGCCTTCTGTACGACATGTCTATTTCATACGATCTATGCGATGTAGAGAACTGCGCAAAGATGACGAATCGGGCGACAAGCTACGCGAATGCCGCAGGGCTCGTCCTGTGGATATCCCGAGGCAGTCGGTCCGCGCGGCTACGGTTGGCTTCGTGAAGCAACCCGATCGGCCGACGGTGGAGGTGCGGCGCAGCAAGCGGCGCCGCCGGACGGTCGCGGCCTACCGCGACGGCGACACCGTCGTTGTCATGATGCCGGCGCGACTTACCAAGGCCGAGGAAGCCGAGTGGGTCGAGATCATGCTCGGCCGGCTCGAGCGGCAGAGCCGCCGTCAGGCGCCGAGCGACGCCGAGCTGGCCCGGAAGGCCGAGATCCTGTCGGAGCGCTACCTCGACGGCCTGGCCGTGCCGACGTCGGTGCGCTGGGTCGACAACCAGCAGTCCCGATGGGGCTCGTGCACGATCGCCGATCGGACGATCCGGCTGTCGACCCGGCTGCGCGGCATGCCGACCTGGGTGATCGACTACGTGCTGCTGCACGAGCTCGCCCACCTGCTCGTGCCGGGACACGGCCCCGACTTCTGGGAGTGGGTCGACCGCTATCCGCGTACGGAGCGGGCCCGCGGCTACCTCGAGGGCGTCTCCGCGACCGCTGTCCTGCCGAGCCACAGCCCCGATCTGGACGACGACGACGTATGACCGCTTCGGTCGGGGAGCGGCTGGTCGTCGTACTCGCGGTCCCAGCGCCGGATCCGTCGCCAGTGCCCTCGGTCTCGCCAGAGCGGTGGGAGGCAGCGCTGCTGGCCGACGCGGTCGACGCCGCCGAGTCGCTGGCCGCGGCCGCCATCGCCGTGCTGTGCCCGCCGCGACATGCCGACGCGGTCGCCGCGGCCGCCGCCATCGATACGACGGTGTGGACGTCGGAGCAACCGACCGTCCTCGAGGCGGCCGAGCGGGCGACGGGCGCCGGTGCCCGGCAGGTCGTCGTGCTGGTGTCCGACGCACCGCATCTGCCCGGCCTGCTGGTCGGCAAGGTGTTCCGGGCGCTGGGCCGGGCTGACCTGGCGATCTGTGCCGACCCGCGTGGGCTCGCCAGCGCGATCGGGCTGCAACTGCCGGCTGCCGAGTGGCTGACCGACATGGACCCCGATCAGACCGATGTCGCCGACCGAGCCAAGGTGGCGGCGCCGCGTCCGGCCCTGGTCCGGCTCACACCCGGCTGGCGGCGGCTGCGCACCGAGGCAGACCTGGCTGCGTTGGAGGCCGCCGTGGACGGCGCCGACTTCACCCGCGCGCTGGTCGGCGAGAGCGCGTCACGCCGGGGCTGACGACCCGACTCCGCAACGCCCCTGGCCGGCTCGTACCAACGCCCGGACTTGGTCGTCGGTGTCGTCGGGCAGCTGCGTCGCGTCGAACCACGCCAGATCGAGCGACTCGGCGCTGCGACGCGGAACGGCACCAGCCGGGGCGATGGCGACGAACTGGACGTCGAGATGGTCGGTCTGACCGTCGGGCCGGCAGGTTGCCGGATGCCGGGCCAGCCGCACCGGCGCCGGGTCGATGAGCAGGTCGTCGATCCCCGACTCCTCGAGCCCTTCGCGCAGTGCGGCCTCGACGATCGTCGGATCGGTCGGCTCGCAATGGCCGCCGGTCTGGAGCCAGAGCCCGACCCGGTGGTGCAGGGTGAGCAGGACCTGCTGCCGGTCGGCGCTCATGATCAGCAGGCCGGTCGTGAGGTGGCCGGGCTCGCAGGACCGCCACAGCGCG
>DATFRX010000012.1:0-3505 GCA_035262905.1 Nocardioidaceae bacterium | reverse complement strand
TGGCGAACGCGAGCAGCGTCGACGCGAGCAGCCAGTAGAACGCGATGAACGGTTGCTCGCTGACGACGAAGCTGAGGACGTAGCTCACCCGAAGCGGGCCGGAGGACCGCGGATGCGGCGGGCGAATCGCGAATGCCGTGCCCACCGCCGCGAGCAGCACGGTGATCAGATAGCCGATCGGCACGGCTCGGACCCTAGCCCGCAGCCGGCAACCCCGGTCGGCAAGCCCCGTCAGCCGAACGGCACCGCCACCGGACCGCGTATGCCGACGTCCAGCGCGTACACCCGGCCGGCCGCGTCATCGGCGGGGTCCAGGCCGTAGCTCGCGGTCGTGATGAACAGCCGGCTGCGGTCGGGCCCGCCGAACCAGCAGCTCGTCGGCCTCGACGTGGGCAGCCAGACCGAGCCGTCGAGCTCGCCGTCCGGGCTGTAGCGATGGACCGCCGAGCCGTTCCAGATCGCCACCCAGAGGTAGCCCTCCTCGTCGACGGTCATGCCGTCCGGCCACAGGTCGGCGTCGAGCTGGACGAACTGACGCCCGACGCTGAGTGAGCTGTCGTCCTCGACCGTGTAGACGTCGATGCGGCCGTCGGTGCTCGAGGAGAGGTACATCAGCGTGCCGTCCGGAGCGAACGCCGGGCCGTTCGGGACCGTCAGTCCGGTCAGCGCCAGCGTCACGCTCCCGTCCGGATCGGTGCGGTAGAGACCACCGAGACCGGGCGTGTTGTCATACGCCATGCTGGTCGCCCAGAACCGGCCCGCCGGATCGCAGACGCCGTCGTTCATCCGCATGGCGGTCGGCGCGCCCTCGGTCAGGGTCGTCATCCAGCGAAGTTCGCCGGGCTCGGTCACCATCGCGATGCCGGTCCCGGCGGCGGCGATCCAGCTCCCCGGCCGGCCGAACCACGGGGCGACGGATCCGAGCGGCACGTCCACCGCGGCCAGCACCGTCGGCGGCTTGGACGTCGGTTCGGCATCGGCAAGGGTCAGCAGCCTGCCGGACATGGTGTCGACGTGGACCAGCTTGTCGCCGGTCCATCGCACCCCCTCGCCGAGCTCGCAGCGATATCCGCTCCATGCGGTGGGCTCAGCGAGGTCCATGCGACAACCTTTCGGGGAGGGGCAGCCGCCACTGTGCCGCACCGACGGGTCAACTATGTACCCCGGCAGCGCCGAATCGATGCACCGACGATCAGCTCTGGTCGGTGCTCTTGAGCTCGGGGAAGTCGTCCTCGGTGAATGACCGGGGTCGGGCCTGACCGACGGTGTCGGCCTCGTTGGTCCGCAGCTCGACCCGGCGGATCTTGCCCGACACGGTCTTCGGCAGGTCGGCGAACTCCAGCCGCCGGATCCGCTTGTACGGCGCGAGCCGCTCGCGGGTGTAGCGCAGGATCTCGAGCGCCGTCTCGCGGTCCGGCTCGTGACCGGCGGACAGCACGACGAACGCCTTGGGCACGGCCAGCCGGATCGGGTCCGGCGACGGTACGACGGCGGCCTCAGCGACGGCTGGATGCTCGATGAGCACGCTCTCCAGCTCGAACGGGCTGATCCGGTAGTCGCTGGCCTTGAACACGTCGTCGGCCCGTCCGACGTAGGTGATGTAGCCGTCGTCGTCGACCGATGCCACGTCGCCGGTGCGATAGAAGCCGCCTCGGGTCGCCTCGGCGGTCCGCTCGGGGTCATCGCGGTAGCCGGCCATCAGTCCGGTCGGGCGGCGGGCCAGTTCGATGCAGACCTCGCCGTCGGTGCCGACCTCGTCGGTCACCGGGTCCACGAGCGAGATGACGTAGCCGGGCAGCGGCCGGCCCATCGAGCCGAGCTTGAGCGGCTGGCCCGGCGGGTTGCCGATCTGGGCGGTCGTCTCGGTCTGGCCGTAGCCGTCCCTGATGGTCAGCCCCCAGACCCGCTGGATCTGTTCGATGATCTCCGGGTTGAGCGGCTCGCCGGCCGCGACGACCTCGCGCAGGGCCAGGTCATGCCCGCCGAGCTCGCTCTGGACCAGCATCCGCCACACGGTCGGCGGCGCACAGAAGGTCGTGACGCCGGTCCGGGCCATCACGTCGAGCATCGCGGCGGCGTCGAAGCGGGCGAAGTTGTAGATCAGCACGGTGGCACCGGCGTTCCACGGCGCGAACACACACGACCAGGCGTGCTTCGCCCAGCCCGGCGAGGAGATGTTGAGGTGGACGTCGCTGGGCTGGAGGCCGATCCAGTACATCGTGGACAGATGCCCGACGGGGTACGAGGTGTGCGAGTGCTCGACGAGCTTGGGCTGCGCGGTCGTACCCGACGTGAAGTAGAGCAGCAGCGGATCGTCGGCCAGCGTGTCGGTGTCGCCGTCCCACGGGGCGACGTTGGGTCCGTCGAACGAGGGGTATCGCAGCCAGCCGTCCGGCGCGTCGCCGTCGACCGCGATCCGCAGGCAATCGTCGGCGATGCCGGCGAACTTCGGAGCATCGGCGCCGTGGGCCACGACGGCCCGGGCCTCGCCGCGTTGCACCCGGTCGCGCAGGTCGTCGGTCGACAGCAGCGTCGTGGCCGGGATGATGACGGCCCCCAGCCGGATGCAGGCCAGGGTGAGCTCCCACAGCGGCACGCAGTTGCCGAGCACGAGCAGCACCCGGTCGCCCTGACCGATGCCGTGTCCGGCCAGCCAGCCGGCCAGGCGGAGGGACCGATTGCTCATCTCCGCATAGGTGATCCGCTGCTCGCTGCCGTCGGGCTCGACCATCCACAGGGCGTCGACGTTCGGCTGACTGGTCGCGAGGTGGTCGAACCAGTCGCGGGCCCAGTTGAAGTGGGGCAGCTCGGGCCAGCTGAACCCGGAGTACGCCGTGTCGTAGTCGTCACGGTGCGCGAGCAGGAAGTCCCTGGCGGCACGAAAGGTCGCGGTCGAATCGTTCGGCACGGCTGATCTCCTTCGCCTCGCTGGTCCATCTCGCATTCTGGCAGTTCACCCTCGCAGATGCGGGTGCATCTCGACGTCATCCTCGCGTCGTGCAGGTCGGCTAGATTCTTGGCGTGGAGTCGCCCTCGTACCCCCGGCACTGGGAAGCCGACATCGTGCTGCGCGACGGCAGCACGGCGCACCTTCGCCCGATCCGGCCCGACGACGGCGACGCCCTCGTGGCGTTCTACTCCCGGGTGAGCGACGAGTCGAAGTACTTCCGGTTCTTCGCGCCCTATCCGGTGCTGTCCGAGCGCGACGTCCAGCGGTTCACCCATGTCGACCAGGTGCGGCGGGTGGCCTTCGTGGTCCTGCGTGGCGACGACATGGTGGCCGTCGGCCGCTACGACGCGCTCGACGACCGCGAGGCCGAGGTCGCCTTCCTGGTCCAGGACGACTACCAGGGCCGCGGTCTGGGGCAACTGCTGCTGGAGCACCTGGCCGAGGCCGGCCGTGAGCGCGGCTTCGGAAGATTCGTCGCGGAGGTGCTGCCGGAGAACACCCGGATGATCCAGATCTTCCGCGAGCAGGGCTACGCGGTCGACGACGACTTCGAGG
>DATFRX010000011.1:0-5447 GCA_035262905.1 Nocardioidaceae bacterium | reverse complement strand
CCAGAGCGGCATCTCGTCGTTCGTCGACTGGTTCCGCGAGTCCGACTCCGAGCCGAGCGCACTACGCGCCGACGTGTTCGGCACCGCCCCGACCGCCCTTGCGAGAGTCGTCACGCTGCAGCAGACGGTGTCGATGGTGCGGACCACGATCGAGGTCGTCGAGTCGCAGGTCGACGAGTTGCTCGGACCCGAGGACGGCGCCGAGGTACGCGCCGGCATCCTGCACTTCTCCCGCGAGGTGGCCTTCGCCGCCGCCGAGGTGTACGCCCGGGCCGCCGAGATGCGCGGCGCCTGGGACGCCCGCCTCGAGGCACTGGTCGTCGACTCGGTGCTGCGTGGCGAGACCGACGAGTCGGTACGTTCGCGCGCCGCCGCACTCGGCTGGCAGTCCTCGTCGCAGATCACCGTCATCGTGGGCCATGCGCCCGACGACGTACGAGACGGCGAGACCGGACCGCAGCGGGTCGTCGACGACGTGCGCTGGTCGGCACGGCAGATCGGGCTCGACGTGCTCGGCGCCGTCCAGGGCGACCGGCTGGTAGTCGTGCTCGGCGGCGTCGAGGACTGCGACAAGGCGGCCGCCGCGATCGTCGACCACTTCGGGCCCGGTCCGGTCGTGGTCGGGCCGCTGGTCGACGACCTGCTGGGCGCCAATGTCTCCGCCCGCGCCGTCGTGGCCGGTCTCCGGGCGGCCAAGGGCTGGCCGATGGCACCGCGACCGGTCGCGGCCGACGACCTGCTGCCCGAGCGGTCCCTGTCGGGAGACGGCCACGCGCGGCATCACCTGGTGAGCCAGGTCTACGCGCCGCTGCTCACCGGCGACCGAGTGCTGCTCGACACCGCGACCGCGTACGTCGACGCCGGGTGCTCGGTCGAGGGCGCGGCCCGGGCGCTGTTCGTACACGCCAACACGGTGCGCTACCGACTGCGCCGGATCGAGCAGCTCACCGGGCTCTCGCCATCCCACCCGCGCGACGCCTATACGTTGCGAATCGCCATGACTCTCGGCCGATTGCTCTCGTCGGACTAGCCACAGCCGGAAGGCGTTGGTCCGGGGTTGGCCGATTGTTTACGGCGACGGCCGATATGGCAATTGTGGGAACCCTACAAATCTCGCGGCGATCTTTCGTCTGATGGTCGCCCGACACGGGCCGGGCCAAAACGGCACGCTGGAATGGTGCTCGTCATCGTCGCTCCCGGCCAAGGTGCCCAAACGCCCGGATTCCTCGAACCGTGGTTGGACGATCCGACCTTCGCTGCCCGTTTTCATTGGCTTTCGGTCGTCGCCGGCCTCGACCTGGCCCATTACGGTACGAAGGGTGACGAGGCCACCATTCGCGACACGGCGATCGCACAGCCGCTGCTGGTCTCGTCCGGACTAGTCGCCGCGCTCGCCCTGTTCCCGCATCCGGCCGACGCCTTCTCGACCGTCGGCGCCACCAGCGGCCACAGCGTCGGCGAGATCACCGCGGCGGCCGGCATCGGCGTGATCTCGGCCGAGCAGGCGATGGTGCTGGTACGCGAGCGCGGCAAGGCGATGGCCGACGCCGCTGCGGCGACGCCCACCTCGATGACCGCCGTGCTCGGAGGCGACCGCGACGAGGTGCTCGCCAAGCTCGAGCAGCACGGCCTGACCGCCGCCAACGACAACGGCCCCGGCCAGATCGTCGCGGCCGGCACGACCGAGCAGCTTGCGGCGCTGGCCGACGACGCCCCGGCCAAGGCGAGGCTGCGGCCGCTGTCGGTCGCCGGCGCGTTCCACACCGAGCACATGGCGCCCGCGGTCGACCGGCTCCGCACGCTCGCCCGGGCGGTCTCGACCCACGACGCGCGTACCCGCCTGATCTCCAACCGCGACGGCCAGGTCGTCCACCAGGGCCGCGAGGTGCTGAGCCGGATCGTCGCCCAGGTCGCGAGCCCCGTCCGCTGGGACCTGTGCATGCAGACCATGCTCGATCTCGGCGTCACCGGCATGCTGGAGATGCCGCCGGCCGGCACCCTCACCGGGATCGCCCGTCGGGCCATGAAGGGCGTCGACACCTTCGCGCTGAAGACTCCCGACCAGCTCGACGACGCCAAGCAGTTCGTCGAGAAGCACGCCTCCGCCTCGCCGATGGATACAGCTCCCACCTGGCGGCTGCTGGTCGCGCCGGCCAAGGGCACCTTCCACGCCGACGGCGACGCCCGCGACGTCGAGTCGCTGAGCAGCGGCCAGCAGGTCGGCGCCGTCCACAGCCTCCGGGATCAGATTCCGGTCATCGCGCCGCACGGTGGCACGATCGTAGAGTGGCTGGTCGAGGACGGCGACATCGTCGGCCCAGGTCAGCCCCTCGTACGGCTGCACCCGGAGGCGATGTCATGAGGAACACCGCAATGCTCGGCATCGGGGGTTACCGGCCCCGCAAGGTCGTTCCCAACGCCGACATCGTCGAGCGCATCGACTCCAGCGACGAATGGATCCAAACCCGGTCCGGGATCAAGACGCGTCGGGTCGCCGCGGCCGACGAGACCGTCCCGATGATGTCGCGGGAGGCGGCCGAGAAGGCCCTCCAGCGAGCCGGCGTGACGCCCGACCAGGTCGACTGCGTCATCGTCGCCACGGTGTCGCACATGCTGCAGACACCCGCGGCCGCGACCATGATCGCGAACGAGCTCGGCGCGACCCCGGCGGCCGCGTTCGACATCTCAGCGGCATGCGCCGGCTTCTGCTACGGCGTGGCGCTCGCCTCCGACATGGTGCGCGGGGGCACCGCGACGTACGTCCTCGTGATCGGTGTCGAACGGCTGACCGACCTGACCGACTTCGAGGACCGATCCACGGCGTTCCTGTTCGCCGACGGCGCCGGCGCCACCGTCGTGGGACCGGCCGAGCAGCCCGGCATCTCACCCGTCATTTGGGGCTCCGACGGCTCGAAGTTCGACCTGATCCGTCAGGAGGAGGCCTGGGACGAGGTCTTCGAGACCGGCAAGCCCGAGTGGCCGCACCTGCGGATGGAGGGCAACCCGGTCTTCCGCTGGGCTTCGTACGAGATGGCCAAGGTCTGCCGTCGCGCCCTCGAGGCCGCCGAGCTCGAGCCGGCCGACCTGGACGCGTTCATCCCACACCAGGCCAACATGCGGATCACCGACGCGATGGCCCGCACCCTCAAGCTGCCCGACAACGTGGCGATCGCCCGCGACATCGCCGACCAGGGCAACACGTCGGCCGCGTCGATCCCGCTCGCCATGGAGCGCATGCTCGACGAGGGCACGATCAAGTCCGGCGACAAGGCCCTGCTGGTGGCCTTCGGCGCCGGTCTCGCCTACGCCGCCCAAGTTGTCACCGTCCCCTAGTTACCGTCCGTCAACCACTGACCGCCTGCACCACAGGAATTAGACGAAATGGAGAAGTATCAGATGGCCACCACCGAGGAGATCCGCACCGACCTCGCCGAGATCGTCAACGAGGTCGCCGGCATCCCCACCGACGACGTACAGCTCGACAAGTCCTTCACCGACGACCTGGACGTCGACTCGCTGTCGATGGTGGAGGTCGTCGTCGCCGCCGAGGAGAAGTTCGACGTCAAGATCCCCGACGACGAGGTCAAGAACCTGAAGACCGTCGGTGACGCCGTGGCGTACATCGAGCGCGCCCAATCCTGACCGCTCGACCTGAGCCAAGGTCCAGCGCAACCACAGGAATTTGAGAGGAATGATATGAGTCCGACCCGAGTCGTAGTCACCGGTCTCGGCATCACCTCGCCGCTCGGTGGCGACGTGAAGTCGTCGTGGCAGGCGCTGCTCGAGGGTCGCTCCGGCGTCAGCCGGCTCGACCAGGACTGGGCCGAGCAGCTGCCGGCGCAGATCGCCGGCCAGGCCGCTGTCGAGCCGACCGAGGTCATCGAGCGGGTCAAGGCCCGTCGCTTGGACCGAGCGGCGCAGTTCGCCGTGGTCGCTGCCAAGGAGGCCTGGGCCGACGCCGGACTGGAGGACGCCGAGATCGACACCGACCGGCTCGGCGTCGCGATCGCCACCGGCATCGGCGGGGTCAAGACCCTGCTCGCGAACTACGACGCGCTGAACGAGAAGGGTCCGCGCCGGGTGTCGCCGCTGGCGGTGCCGATGCTGATGGCCAACTCTCCCGCAGCGAACGTCGGGCTGATGCTCGGTGCCCGGGCCGGAGTGCATACGCCGGTCTCGGCCTGCGCCTCCGGCAACGAGGGAATCAGCGTCGGTGTCGACATGATCCGGCTCGGCCGGGCCGACGTGGTCGTGGTCGGTGGCACCGAAGCATCGGTGCTGGCGCTGCCGATGGCCGCCTTCGCCCAGATGATGGCGCTGTCGAAGCGCAACGACGAGCCGGAGCGGGCCTCCCGCCCCTGGGACGTCGACCGGGACGGCTTCGTGCTCAGCGAGGGCGGCGCGGTGCTCGTGATCGAGTCCGCCGAGCATGCGGCCGCGCGCGGCGCCCGGGTCTATGCCGATGTCGCCGGCGCCGGGATCAGCGCCGACAGCCACGACATCGCCCAGCCGGAGCCGGGGGGCACCGGTGCCAGCCTCGCGATGCGTCGGGCGCTGGCCGAGTCAGATCTCGCACCTAGCGACATCGTGCACATCAACGCCCATGCGACCTCGACCCCCCAGGGCGATGTCGCTGAGGCCCTCGCGATCCGCTCTGCCCTCGGCGACGCCGCCGACGGCATGGTGGTCACGGGGACCAAGTCGATGACGGGGCATCTGCTCGGCGCAGCGGGGGCGTTCGAGTCGATCACCACCGTCTTGTCATTGCACCACCGTCGGGTGCCGCCCACCATCAACCTCGACAAGCTCGACGACGCGATCGATCTCGACATCGCGACGTCGGTACGAGACCTGCCCGAGGGCGATCTGGCGGCACTGAACAACTCGTTCGGCTTCGGCGGCCACAACGTCGCCGTCGCATTCCGTACGGCGTAGTTCGAGGAGCCCGTTATGACGACGACCCGCCCGGAGATCACCACCAACTCCCAACCGAAGGCGAAGCCCGCCAAGCTGCCTCGTGAGCAGGACCCGCGCAACCCGAATCATCGGCTCGCGGCGTTCTTCGACGAGGGCACGTTGGAGCTGATCACGCCCGACGACGACTCGGGGATGCTGGCCGCGGTCGGCGAGGTGCAGGGCACCCACACCGTGGCGTTCTGCTCCGATGCGACCGTGATGGGCGGCGCCATGGGCGACCAGGGTTGTGGGGTTGTCGTCGAGGCGTACGAGCGTGCGGTCGCCGACGGCGCGCCGATCGTCGGGATCTGGCACTCCGGTGGCGCCCGGCTCGCCGAGGGCGTGCTGAGTCTGCACGCGGTGGGCCGGATCTTCAACGCGATGACGCTGGCCTCCGGCAAGGTTCCGCAGATCAGTGTCGTGCTGGGCCCGGCCGCGGGCGGCGCTGCGTACGGCCCGGCGTTGACCGACGTCGTCGTGCTCGGACCGGA
>DATFRX010000010.1:0-11613 GCA_035262905.1 Nocardioidaceae bacterium | reverse complement strand
GCGGCGTACCAGGTCGCGAAGACGTGTTCGACCTTGTGCGCGTCCAGTGTGGGATTCGCCGGAGGTAGCTGTCGGCCGACCCAGGTGTACTCGGCGGACGGCATCGCCGGCGGTGCGCCGTGGCTGTCACGCAGATGAGCGGCCGCGCGTGCCGCGTCACCCGACGGCCCGGTCGTCAACGCGGCCAGCAACTCGGCTTCGGCCGACTGGACCGCCGGGTCCGATGCGTCGACGTCGGTGGCGTACCAGCTGTAGCGCATCAGGACCGTCTGGTCGGCGGGAGCGGTGATCACCCGGGCGCCGCCGCGCTCGCGACGGATCACGTGCTCTGGCACCAGCGCGACCTGGTTTGCGGCAAGCTTGGCCGAGCCGATGGCGGATGCGGTGCGGTGATGGCGGTAGGCCTTGTTAAGCAGCAGTGCCGAGGCGTCCATGCCCTCCGAGTCCCAGACCGCATCGCCGAGCCCGCCGAGAGCGGCCAGGCCGTCACCGGTCGATGCCGGGTCTCTGGTGACGATCGTCACCGGCCGACTGCTCTCGACCAGCACGGCCAAACCGGCCCAGCCGCCCCCGGCTCGCTTGATCCGCGCCGCCGTCGCCGGACTCGACGCGAAGAGCACCGGTGACGTCGCCAGCGGGACGTACTTCAGCCCGGCGGCCTCGGACTCCTCGCCGGACTCGCTGTACTCCTCCGCCTCCTCTGCCTCGTAGCGCTCCAGCCACGCGGCATCGTCGGTGATCCAGACCTGGGCGTGCTGTTTGTCGACGACCTGGTCGGCGTTGCGGCCGTCGGCGGTGGTGACCTCGAGGCGTACACAGTCGTCACCGCTCGCGAGGCTGTCGGCGACCGAGTCCAGCGCCGGCCGATAGCTGCTCGCGGTCACGACGCGAAGGCTGGTGCAACCGGTGCCACTGTCCGAGTCGGTGGTCGCGCCGAACGCGATGTATGTGCCCACGGCGACCGCCAGGACCAGAATCCCGATCCCGACCGCGAGCGCTGGTCCATGCGAGGGCGACGACTTGGCATGCCGCGCGGGGGCCCGGTGCGGCGGTTCCCCGCTACCTCCGCCACTCCCACCAGCGGCCGAATGGCCGACTGCCGCCGCCGCGGCAATGGGCGCGGCCGCCGCTGGACCGCGTGGCGGTCCCCGGCGATCCGACGCCTGTGGCCGGCCCGGTCGACCCACTCCTTCCAGCGCCTGATCGACCAACCGGGCGGCGTTGTGCAGGTGCACTTCGCTCCGATCGATCAGGAACGCGCCGAGCTCCGCGGAGGCGGCCGAGACGATGTCGAGGAACCGATCCATCGTCGCGAGCGCATAGGCTGCCGCCTCCGGGGGCGGCCGGTGGGCACGCATGCCTCGAATGACGTACTGGAGCTGGTCGAACCGCATCTGGTCCAGCGCTTGCCATTGCTCCGGACTGGCAGCCTGATCGGCTTCGATGAGTCTCTGACGCAGATCGTCGACGGCAGCCCAAAGTGCGTGCCCCTCGAAGTCGACCTGGTTCACGCTTCGCCCTCATCACAATCCGCTCAAGCGGAATGCCGCAACGAACGAGCCTATCCGCAGATGCGAGTTCAGCAAGGTGCTCGATGGTGACCCAGGGCCGTACGTCCCGTCCGCATCGGGACCAGTGACCTGATGCCCCGGTGAGTTGTCCGGATACTTCTAGATCTGAATCCGTGAGCCCATGATGAGGGTCTGATCGCGGGGCAGCCGGAAGTATTCGGAGGCGTCGGCGGTCAGGTGCGAGGTCGCGATGAACAGGCGCTTGCGCCACCGCGCCATGCCCGGTTCGTCACCCATCCCGATCTCGATCCGGGAGAGGAAGTACGACACCTCGTCCAGCTCCATGGGACCCTCGAGGCCCATCTCGGCGGCCTGGGCAAGGGCACGAGGCACATGGAGCTTGTCCATGTAGCCGTAGCACGCCGTGACGTGCACGATGCCGTCGTCGCCGTAGCCGAGGTCGTCCAGCCGGATCCGTTCCTCGACCGGGACGTAGGGCACCGGCATCGTCTGCACGGCCAGGATCACCGCGTGTTCGTGCAGGACGTGGTTGTGCTCCACGTTGGCCCGCATCGCCAGCGGTGTCGTCGTCTGTCCTCGATTGAGGAAGACCGCCGTCCCCGCCACCCGCTGCAGGGTCGGGGTCTGGTCGTGCAGCTCGTCGACGAACTCGCGCAGCGCCCCCTCGGCATGTTCGCGCCGGGAGGTAATGAGCTGGCGTCCCTTCTGCCACGTCGTCAGGACCGTGAACACCAGCACGGCGATGAGCAGCGTAAGCCAGCCGCCGTGGACGAACTTGGTCAGATTCGCCGCCAGGAACAACAGCTCGATGCTCAAGAACACCGAGGCGCCCAGCACGACCATCCACAACGGTTTACGCCACTGCCGTCGCACGATGTAGAAGAACAGCAGCGAGTTGATCACGATGGTGCCGGTCACCGCCATGCCGTAGGCGTAGGCGAGGGAGGCGGACGACTGGAAGGCGAACACCAGACCGAGCACGGTCACCAACAGCGCCCAGTTGATCCACGGCACGTAGATCTGCCCGATCGCATGCGCGGACGTGTGGGTGATCCGCAGCCGCGGGAGATAGCCCAACTGCACGGCCTGCGAGGCGACTGAGAAGGCGCCGGTGATGACGGCCTGGGAGGCGATCACGGTGGCGGCCGTCGCTAAGAACACCATCGGCAGCCGTCCCCAGTCGGGCACCAGGAGAAAGAACGGGCTGCTGATCGCGCCGGCGGGATCGTTGATCACCAGCGCTCCCTGACCCAGGTAACTCAGGATGCAGGCCGGAAAGACCAGGAACAGCCACGCCCGGGTGATCGCCGGGCGGCCGAAGTGACCCAGGTCGGCATACAGCGCCTCAGCGCCGGTGATCGCGAGCACCACCGCCGCCAGGGAGAAGAACGCGGTCGTGAAGTCACCGAACAGGAAGCCGAGGGCGTACGTCGGCGACAGCGCCTTCAGAATCTGGGGATGCTCGACGACCCCGCGTACGCCGCAGGCGCCGATCGCCAGGAACCAGACCACCATGATCGGGCCGAACAGCCGTCCGACCCGCGCCGTGCCGAAGCGCTGGGCCAAGAAGAGCACGATGATGATCGTGGCGGTGATCGGCACCACCAGCCGGTCCAGCGACGGCTCCACGACCTGCAGGCCTTCGACGGCTGACAGCACCGAGATCGCGGGCGTGATGATGCTGTCGCCGAAGAACAGCGACGCGCCGAAGATCCCCAACCCACCCAGCAGGAGCTTGGTCCGCCGGCTCCCGGGCACTCCCTGCCGTCGGATCAGCGTGATCAGCGCCAGGATGCCGCCCTGGCCGTCGTTGTCCGCGCGTAGCACGAGCAGGACGTACTTGATCGTGACGATCATCGTGACGGCCCAGAAGATCAGCGACACGATGCCGTAGACGTTGTCGATCTTGGCACTGACCGGATGCGGGTCGTCGGGATTGAAGACGGTCTGGATCGTGTAGATCGGGCTGGTGCCGATGTCACCGAAGACGACGCCGAGAGCGCCGATCAGCAGCGCCGACTTGGCGATGCCGTGTTGTCCGGGCGTGGGGGTCCCGGCCTCTTCAGCGGTCTGTGTCATCGACGCCAGTCAATCAGTAGCGCTCGGCGATGGCGGTCAGGTTGGCGACGTAGGCCGGCCAGTCGTATTCCGATCCCGGGAGGTTCGAGACGTCCGCGCGGAGGCCGGCCGCGCCGTCGATCTCCTCGCGGAGGATGTCGGCCTGCCCGACGTGCCGGGACAGGTCGACGATCACGTGGACGATGATGCGTTCGAGGCTGACCTGGTTGCGCTCCTCGGGCCACCAGGGCACCCGCCCGACGGCATCGAGCGGCAACTCCTCGATGGTGGTGTCAGCGAAGGCCCACACCCGTCGGTAGAGGTCGATGATGTCGTCGCAGGTCTCGACCTCGGTCGCATACCAGTCGGCTTGCGGGTCGGTATCGAAGACCTTCTCGGCGATCCGCTCCTCCGGCGTCGGCCACTCGCGGCCGAAGGTGTCGCCGAAGTAGCCGATCTCGACGTTGGCCATGTGCTTGACGATGCCGATCAGATTGGTACCGGTGGGCGTACGCGGCATCCGGAGGTCACGCTCGCTGAGTCCGTCCAGCTTCCAGAGCAGCGCGTCGCGAACCTCCTGGAGGTAGTGATGGAGCGCGTTCTTGGGCTCGATCAGATCGCTCATGGCTTCAGTCTGGACTGTCGGCGTCCGCGGTCTGACGGGAGGCCATCAGTGCGCCCAGCCGAGCGGCGCTGGCGGCATCGGCTGGCAGGAAGGTCTCGATGGCGAGGTTGGCCGCCGTCACCTCGAGCGGAGCACCGAGCGTGGCAATGACCGTGAAGAGTTTGACCTCGCCCTCGCGAGTACGGAGATCCAGCGTGACGACCGGCTGGTGCGCCGGTGCCGACGGCGGCTGATCCGGCAGGTACGACTCGACCTCGTCGACCAACTCGGCCAGGGCGGCGTCGGCGTGATCGCGACTCTTGCGTTTGAGCTGGTGGATCAGCGGTGTGCTGCAGGCGGCCGTCATCGACGAGATTCGCGGCAGACCGCCGGGATGCACGGCCAGCCGCAGCATGTTGACCGGCGGCGTGAGGAGCTCGGGATCGACACCGTCCCACAGCAGGTCAGCAGCCGCGTTGGCCTCGGCCAGGTTCCAGAGGCCGTCGACGATCAGGGCCGGATTCGGCAGGTGCGCGTCGAGCAGCCGGCGCAGCGACTCGCGTAGCGGCTGCATCGCCTGGCTCTGGTAGGACTCGTCGAGATAGATCGGCGCGAAGCCGCCCGCGAGCAGCAGCCGGTTGCGCTCGGCCAGCGGCACGTCGAGTTGCTGCGCCAGGTGGAGCAGCAGCTGGCGGCTCGGCTGCGCCCGGCCGGTCTCCACGAAGCTGAGGTGCTTCGTGGACATCTCGGCTTCCAGCGCGAGGTCGAGCTGACTGAACCGCCGGCGCTGTCGCCAGAAGCGGATCAGCTCGCCTGCGGTCTGCGGCTCGTCGAGGAGGTCAGCGGTCATGACGCCTTGCAGCCTAGGTCGGCGGTCGGACAGCAGCCATTACCCATCAGGTAATTGAGCCCGTACGCCGCGGCGGGTGATCGTCGTGATGCAACCACACCGACGATGAACATCCGCGAGAGGACTCACCATGGACGCCACCTACACCGCAGTCGCCACCTCGTCCGGTCGCGACTCCCGAGCCGTCTCGTCCGACGGCCGCCTCGACGTCGACCTGGCCCTGCCGAAGGAGCTGGGCGGGACCGGCCAGGGCACCAACCCCGAACAGTTGCTCGCCGCCGGCTGGGCAGCCTGCTTCTCGACCGTGATGGATCTCATCGCCCAGAACAAAGGCCTGGACGCCAGCGATGTCGCTGTGACCGCCGAGGTCAGTCTGGTGCCTCAAGGCGGCGGCTTCGTTCTCGCCGCCACCCTTCGAGTCGAGATGCCCGACCACTTGACTGAGGCGGAGCGCACGATGCTTCTCGAGGCGACCCACCGGGCCTGCCCATACTCCGCCGCCACCCGGGGCAACATCGCGGTCGAGCTGGTCCTCGAGTGAGCCTGGCGTCAGGCCTGGGCTGCGCGGGTGCGGGCGGTCCGTCCCACGACCAGCCAGGTGAACACCGCCGCCGCGGCTGCAGTCAGCGCCAGCAGGACGAAGCCCAGTGAGTAGTCGCCCAACGCGCCGTAGACCGCTCCCATCAGCAGCGGTGGGATGAACCCGCCGAGTCCCCCGGCGGCACCGACGATGCCGGTCACGGCCCCGACCTTCGCCGGCTCGGTGACCTCGGCGACCAGGGCGAAGGTGGCTCCCGCCGCTCCACCCAGCACCGCCGCCAGGCCGAGGAACGCGATGGTGCCGACCGGCATCAGTGGCCGCTCGAGCGCCGCCAATGCGGCCAGTACGGCGCCGCCGACGAAGCAGCCGGTGAGGACCGGCACCGGGTTGTATCGGTCGGACAACCAGCCGCCGAGCGGCCGGGCGATCACGGCGAGTACGACGAAGCCTGCCGTCCTGAGCGCCGCGTCGTTCTGCGACAGGTCGTAGGCGTTCTTGAGGTACGCCGGCAGGTAGACGCTGAAGGCGACGAAGCCACCGAAGCCGACGGCGTACAGGAAACTGAGCTGCAGCGACACCGGCAGCCTGAGGGTCTGCCACGCCCGGCCGACGAACCCGCGAGGAGAGCCGCGCTTGCTCGACGCGTCGCGGAGCATCATCGCCGCGACCACGCCGTAGATCGCTAGCAGCACGGCGACCAGCGCGAACGGTGCCGAGTCGCCCCACTTGTCGGCGATCCGAACGGTCGTGAACGCCGAGATCGCGGTGCCGCCCATGCCCATGCCGAAGATGCCGATCGCGGTCCCGCGCCGCTCCGGAGCGAACCAGCCGTTCACGTGCGGCACCCCGATCGCGAACGACGTGCCGCCGAGACCGAGGAAGAAGCCGCCGACCAGCATCGCCGGGTAGGAGTCACTGGCCACGTAGCCGACGAAGAGCACCGGCAGGATCGTGAGCAGCGCAATGATCGGGAACATCCGCCGGGCGCCGACGGCATCGGTGAGCGCACCCACTGGAATGCGCCCGAGCGAGCCGACCAGCACCGGGACTGCGACCAGCAGCGACTGCTCGAACGCGGAGAGGTTCAGATCATCGGCATAGCGGGTGGCTAGCGGGCTGATCAGTGCCCAGGCCCAAAAGCACAGCGCGAATCCGACTGTGGAGAGGGCCAGTTGACGGTTGGCGGACGTGGTCGACGTCGCAGCTGTGGCGGTCCCGCCACTGTGACGGCCGATCTGGTCAGCGGGAGGAGTCGTGGTCACGTGAGCCTCCGAATGTTCGGCGCTCTTGCCAGATTAGAAGCATTGAGCAGTTGTGACATCAGGTCGATGTCCCTGACTTCGGAGCCGTTCGTCATGCCGTCTCCAGTCGAAGGACTATTGACGGACGGCCCTGATCGCAGTGCGATGGACTCGTGAGCTCACAGCAGCGATCGCACCCGCCAGGTCTCGACGGCTCACTGACCGACGCGGTCCTGCGCAGCGGCCGGTTCTTCAGCAGAGCCGATGTCTCCGAGGACCTCCGCACGGTCTACAAGAAGGGCGGCCGTCAGGGCGACGTCTTCTACCGCGACCGCTGGAGTCACGACAAGGTCGTCCGCTCGACACACGGCGTCAACTGCACCGGCTCGTGCTCGTGGAAGGTGTACGTCAAGGACGGCATCATCACCTGGGAGACGCAGCAGACCGACTATCCGTCAGTGGGTCCGGACTCTCCCGAGTACGAGCCGCGCGGCTGTCCACGGGGCGCGGCGTTCTCCTGGTACACCTACTCGCCCACGCGGGTGCGCTATCCGTACGTCCGCGGGGTGCTGCTCGACATGTACCGCGAGGCGAAGCAGCGGCTCGGCGATCCGGTGGCGGCCTGGGCGGAGATCACCGGCGATCCCGAGAAGCGACGGCGCTACCACCAGGCTCGCGGCAAGGGCGGCTTCGTCCGCGCCGGCTGGGAGGAGGTCGCCGAGATCGTGGCGGCGGCCCACGTGCACACGATCCGCGAGCACGGGCCGGACCGAGTCGCCGGCTTCTCCCCGATCCCGGCGATGTCGATGGTGTCGCACGCCGCCGGCGCTCGCTTCGTCAGCCTGATCGGCGGCACGATGCTGAGCTTCTACGACTGGTACGCCGACCTACCCGTCGCGTCGCCGCAGGTGTTCGGCGACCAGACCGATGTCCCCGAGTCGGCGGACTGGTGGAACGCGTCGTACTTGGTGATGTGGGGGTCGAACGTCCCGGTGACCCGCACGCCGGACGCGCACTTCATGACCGAGGCGCGCTACCGGGGGCAGAAGGTCGTCGTGGTCAGTCCCGACTACGCCGACAACACCAAGTTCGCCGACGAGTGGCTCGCCGCGCATCCCGGCACCGACGGGGCGCTCGCGATGGCGATGGGGCACGTGATCCTCAAGGAGTTCTTCGTCGACCGGCAGACGCCACGGTTCGTCGACTACGTCAAGCGCTACACCGACCTGCCGTTCCTCGTGACGCTGCGCGAGAAGGACGGGGCGTACGTGCCCGGCAAGTTCCTGACCGCCGCCGACCTCGGTGAGATCGACGAGGGTGCGGAGTTCCGGACCGTGCTGCTCGACGCGTCCGGCGAGCCGCGAGTGCCGAACGGCTCGCTGGGCTACCGGTTCAATGAGGCCGGCAAGGGTCGATGGAACCTCGACCTCGGCGAGATCGATCCGCTGCTCAGCGCGGAGCCGCGAACGCGCAACGGTGGTCGCTGGGAGACCAGCTCGGACAGTCAGCAACTCGAAACCGCCGAGGTGCTGGTGGCCGCGTTCGACGCCGATGACGAGTCCGGCCGGGTGCTGCGACGCGGTGTGCCGGTGCGGCACGTCGGCGAGCACCTCGTGACGACGGTCTACGACCTGATGCTCGCGCAGTACGGCGTCAGTCGTCCGGGCCTGCCGGGCGCGTGGCCGAACTCGTACGAGGACGCCGAGCCGTACACGCCGGCCTGGCAGGAGGAGATCACCTCGGTGCCGGCGAGTCGGGCGATCCGGATCGCTCGCGAGTTCGCCCGCAACGCCGAGGAGTCCGGCGGCCGGTCGATGATCCTGATGGGCGCCGGCACCAACCATTGGTTCCACTCCGACACGATCTATCGCGGCTTCCTCGCGCTCGTGACCCTGACTGGGTGTCAGGGCGTCAACGGCGGCGGCTGGGCACACTACGTCGGGCAGGAGAAGTGCCGGCCGATCACCGGCTGGTCGCAGCTCGCCTTCGGACTCGACTGGCAGCGGCCGCCGCGGCAGATGATCGGGACCGCGTTCTGGTATCTCCACACCGATCAGTGGCGCTACGACGGCTTCGGCGCGGATGCCCTGTCGTCGCCGCTCGGCGAGGGGCGGTTCAACGGCATGGGACTCGCCGACTGTCTGGCGCAGTCGACCCGGCTCGGGTGGATGCCGTCGTATCCGACCTTCGACCGCAACCCGCTGAACCTCGCCGACGAGGCCGAGGCTGCCGGCAAGGATCCGGGCGCGTACGTCGTCGACGAGCTCAAGGCCGGCCGGCTCAAGTTCGCCGGTACGGACCCGGACGCGCCGGAGAACTGGCCCCGCGTCCTCACGGTCTGGCGGGCGAACCTGCTCGGCTCGTCGGGCAAGGGCAACGAATACTTCCTGCGGCATCTGCTCGGCACCGACGCCTCCGTACGCGCCGACGAGTCGCTACCGGACCAGCGCCCGCGCGATGTCGTCTGGCGCGACGACGCTCCGCAGGGCAAGCTCGATCTGCTGTTGAGCCTGGACTTCCGGATGACGAGCACGACGCTGTTCAGCGACGTCGTCCTGCCGGCGGCCACCTGGTATGAGAAGCACGACCTGTCGAGCACCGACATGCATCCGTTCGTGCACGCCTTCAGTCCGGCGATCAACCCGCCATGGCAGACCCGGACCGACTACGACGCCTTCCAGACCCTGGCCCGCGCGTTCTCCGAGCTGGCCAAGGGGCGGCTGGACACGCGGCGCGATCTGATCGCGGTGCCGCTGCTGCACGACACACCCGACGAGCTGGCCAATCCGCGCGGTGTCGTGCGCGACTGGAGCGATGACGGTGTCGAGCCGGTGCCCGGGCAGACGATGCCGAAGATCGTCGTGGTCGAGCGCGACTATCCGGCCGTCGCCGAGAAGATGGCGTCCCTCGGGCCGCTGGTCGAGCGGCTCGGCACCACCACCAAGGGCTGGACGGTGACGCCCGATCGCGAGGTGGACGACCTGCGGCGTACGAACGGCGTCGTACGCGGTGGGGTCGCCGATGGCCGGCCGTCGCTGGCGCGAGATGTCGACGCCTGCGAGACGGTTCTGGCGCTGTCCGGCACCACCAACGGCCGGCTCGCGGTCGCGGGATTCCGGGCACTCGAGGAGCGGACCGGCACGCCGCTGGCCGATCTCGCCCTGGACAACGAGGGCAAGCGGATCATGTTCGCCGACACCCAGGCTCGACCGGTGCCGGTGATCACGTCGCCCGAGTGGTCCGGCTCGGAGCACGGCGGTCGCCGCTACACCGCGTTCGTGGTCAACACCGAGCGGCTGAAGCCGTGGCACACGCTGACCGGACGGCAGCACTTCTATCTGGACCACGACTGGATGGAAGAGCTCGGCGAGCAGTTGCCGGTCTACCGGCCGCCACTCAATTTGGCCAAGATCTTCGGCGACCAGGGCGTCGGCGACGACGGGCATGCCGAAGTGACGGTCCGCTACCTGACGCCGCACTCGAAGTGGTCGATCCACTCGGAGTACCAGGACAACCTGTTCCTGCTCTCGCTGTCCCGTGGCGGGTCGGTGATCTGGATGAGCCCGCAGGACGCCGAGCGGATCGGGGTCCACGACAACGAGTGGATCGAGGCGGTCAACCGCAACGGCGTCGTGGTCGCGCGGGCAGTGGTGTCGCACCGGATGCCAGGCGGCACCGTGTTCATGTACCACGCGAAGGACCGGATCGTGGATGTCCCCCGGTCCGAGATCAGCGGCAAACGCGGCGGCATCCATAACTCGCTGACGCGCCTGCTGCTCAAGCCGTCCCATCTGGTCGGCGGCTACGCCCAACTGTCATTCGCCTTCAACTACCTCGGGCCCACTGGCAGTCAGCGCGACGAGATCACGGTCATCCGTCGCAGGTCCCAGGAGGTCGAGTACTGATGCGCCCGATGGCCCAGCTCGCCATGGTGATGAATCTCGACAAGTGCATCGGCTGTCACACCTGCTCGGTGACCTGCAAGCAGGCCTGGACCAACCGCTCCGGCATGGAGTACGTCTGGTTCAACAACGTCGAGACCCGACCGGGACAGGGCTATCCGCGTACGTACGAGGACCAGGAGAAGTGGCGGGGCGGCTGGGAGCTGAACCGGCGCGGCCGGCTCCAGCTCAAGGGCGGCGGCCGGGTCAAGAAGCTGCTCAGCATCTTCTCCAACCCGAAGCTGCCGTCGATCCGGGACTACTACGAGCCCTGGACCTACGACTACGAGAACCTCACGAACGCCCCGCTCCAGGAGCACACTCCGGTCGCGCAGCCGCGCTCGCTGATCAGCGGCCAGCCGATGAAGATCGAGTGGAGTGCCAACTGGGACGACGACCTCGGCGGCGGTCCGGAGCTGGCGCCGAACGACCCAGTGCTGCAGAAGGTGTCCGACAAGATCAAGCTCGACTTCGAGAACACCTTCATGTTCTACCTGCCGCGGATCTGCGAGCACTGTCTGAACCCATCCTGCGTGGCGTCGTGCCCGTCCGGCGCGATGTACAAGCGCAGCGAGGACGGCATCGTGCTCGTCGACCAGGATCGCTGCCGCGGCTGGCGGATGTGCGTGTCGGGCTGCCCGTACAAGAAGGTCTACTTCAACCACAAGACCGGCAAGGCCGAGAAGTGCACGTTCTGCTATCCGCGGGTCGAGGTCGGGCTGCCGACGGTGTGCTCGGAGACCTGCGTCGGCCGGCTCCGCTACATCGGGGTCTTCCTGTACGACGCGGATCGGGTGCTCGAGGCGGCGTCGGTCACCGATCCGAAGGACCTGTACGAAGCGCAGC
>DATFRX010000009.1:0-4605 GCA_035262905.1 Nocardioidaceae bacterium | reverse complement strand
AAGTTCATGGGCTCCACCGTCAGCCCCGACGGCCGCTTCCTGGCCGCCACCGCCAACGACCGCGGTGTCTCGCTGCAGATCTTCGACCTTGACTCGTACCAGCTCATCTGGCGCGGCGGGACCGCGTCCGGCGTCAACATGCGACTGTCCGACAACACCGTCGGCCAGGAAAGCCCGCTCTACTCGCCCAACGGCGACTTCCTCTTCATGCCCAATGCCACCGGCATCACCCGGTTCCCGGTCAACGCCGACGGCAGCCTGTCGGCCGGCACCAAGATCTCGATTCCGACCGTGAACGGCCGGCAGGCGCTGACCGCCGGCATGGCCTACTCGCCGGACGGCTCGACCCTGTACGCGGCAGTCAACGGGCAGAACCGGGTCGTCGCGATCGACCCGACTGCCGGGACGATCAAGCAGTCCTGGGACGTCGGCATCGCACCTCGCCAGCTGAAGTTCGTCGGCGGCCAGCTGTACGTCAGCGACGAGGGTGGTCGGATGGCCAAGCCAGGTGAGGACACCATCGAGTCCTACGGCACCCAGGTGCCCGCCGACCCGTACCTCGGCACCTCGACGACCGGTGTGCTCAGCGTCATCGACACCGGCAACGCCGCTGCGCCCGTCGGTCAGATCGAGGTCGGTCTCCACCCGACCGATATGCACCTCGAGGACGGCGTCCTCTACGTCGCCAACACCTTCGACGACACGGTCT
The DNA here is from genome assembly GCA_035262905.1 of Nocardioidaceae bacterium. Classification (GTDB taxonomy): domain Bacteria; phylum Actinomycetota; class Actinomycetes; order Propionibacteriales; family Nocardioidaceae; genus DATFRX01. The sequence continues at coordinate 3,896 of DATFRX010000009.1, read as the reverse complement.
CGGTGGTCGACACGTCCACCAACGAGGTCGTCCAGACGATCGCCACCCAGCCGTACAAGGGCTCGGCGATCGGCTACGCACCGGACGCGATCGCGATCGAGAACGGCCGGCTGCTGGTCAGCCTCGGCCGGGCCAACGCCATCGCGGTCTACAAGCTCGGCTCGAACGCGCTCGACCCGGTCAGCTACGTCGGCCTGGTTCCGACCGACTTCTACCCCGAGGACGTCTTCCCGGTCGACGACCAGATCGTCGTGGCCAACCGCCGCGGCATCGACGCCCGCGGCCCGCTCCTCACGTTCAACCAGGGCTTCGGCACCACACCGGCGACCGGACACGGCACGCACGGCACCACGGCATCGCTGACCCGGTTCACGCTGCCGAGCGACACCGAGATCAAGGAGACCTACACGCCGATGGTCTTCACCCAGAACGGCTGGGGTCCCGGCAAGACCGACGTCAAGCACGCCGAGGGCAAGCGGGCGAAGGCCGTCCCGGTACCTAAGCGGATCGGTGACCCGTCGACCATCAAGCACGTGTTCATGCTGGTCAAGGAGAACCGGACCTACGACCAGGTGCACGGCGACATGCCCGAGGGCAACGGCGACCCGTCGCTGGCCCAGTTCGGCGAGCAGGTCACGCCGAACATCCACGCGCTGGCTCGCCAGTTCGGTCTCTACGACAACACCTACGACGTCGGGACCAACTCGGCCGAGGGTCACAACTGGCTGATGCAGGGCGACGACCCGGAGTACACCGAGTCCAGTGCGGGCGAGTACACCCGCTCCTACGACACGGAGAACGACGTCCTGGGTCACCAGCGCTCCGGCTTCCTCTGGACCGCGATCCAGTCGGCCGGCAACACCGCCAAGAACTTCGGCGAGTTCATGTACTTCGAGAACAAGCCGGCCGGCGCGACCTGGCAGCAGTACTACTGCGCGTCCAAGTCCGTCGAGAACGGCGGCGACCCGGCACAGCTGTACGACCCGACGATCCGCCTGAACACCCGGTCGCCGATCCCGTCGCTGGACGACATCTCGAACCACAACTCGCCGATGTTCGACATGGGCATCCCGGATCTGTACCGCTACCAGATCTGGAAGCAGGACTTCGAGAACAACGGTCCGGCCGACTTCAACATGATGTGGCTGTCGGACGACCACACCGGCGGTCCGGTCTCCGCACGGTCGAACGTGGCCGGCGGTGACCTCGCCCTCGGCAAGATCGTCCAGACGATCTCGCACAGCCCGTACTGGAAGGACTCCGCGATCTTCGTGGTCGAGGACGACAGCCAGAATGGGGCCGACCACGTCGACGGCCACCGGGCCCCGATCCAGGTCATCAGCCCCTGGGCGGTGCACGGCAAGACCGTGTCGACGTACTACTCGCAGATCTCGATGGTGCGCACCATCGAGCAGATCCTCGGTGCCGAGCCGCTGAACCAGAAGGTCGCAGCGGCGACGCCGATGTACGACGCGTTCCAGTCCAGGCCGGACAACACGCCGTACACCGCACTGCCGAACCGCATCTCGCTCACCGAGAACATCGCGACGCCGCCTTCGTGTGGCCTCGATGACCCGGCGGGCCCGTTGGCAGCGAGGTCGGCACCGGTGCCCGACAAGTTCGTCTCCTACACGGTGGCGTGGCAGAAGTGGGCCGCGAAGCAGCACCTGAGCGGCAAGCGGCCACAGCCTGACTTCGCCAACCCGGAGCAGATGAACCGCTACACGTGGTACGACGCCCATCACTGGGACCTGCCGTACCCGGGTGACCCGAAGATCTACCTCCCGAGCGAGGTACCGGGCGCGGCGCTGCCGGGCTCGGAGGTCGAGTGACCCGATGATCCTGACGGGGCAACCCTGACGGAAACCGAGGCGGCCCACCGGAAGATCCCGGTGGGCCGCCTGCTGTCTTCACAGGTGATCGAGGCCGATTCATCGAGGTTTCACGAGCCTGCCACGCAATCGAATGCTCGGATTGCCACGGGCACGGAAGGTTCGGTGGCATGAGAACCCGCACTCATGGGAGGGCCGCCCTTTCGGCCGCAGCGCTCACACTCACCGTCACGTCGTTCGCGACGACTGCCGTCGTCACCAGCAGCCCAGCCGGTGCCGACCCCGACACCCTGCCCTTGGGCGATCCCGACCTCGCCGAAACCCGAAGCACCGAGGTGCTTGCCGAGGGCGTGACCCTGACCCACATCGTCCGGGGGACCGAGCCCGCTCCACCGGACCAGATCAACACCACCACTCGGGGACCGTGGGAGGTGAACGTGCTGACCATCGACCCGCGAGTGGCCGACGGTCATCTCGAGGCGACCTACGGACCCGATCTCGGGCAGGTCGAGCGCACCACCGCGCTGACCCAGATGTCCGGCGCGCTGGCCGGCGTCAACGCGTCGTTCTTCACCTTCACCGCCAACCCGCAGTTCCCCGGCGACCCGGTGGGTCTCGGAGTCTTCGACGGCCAGCTCCTCAGCGAGCCGGACGCGGACGGCAACGAGGCCGACTTCGTCGTCTCCGCCCGCAGCGACCGGGTCGAGATGGGCCATCTGGACTGGACCGGTCTCATCCGCAACAAGCAGACCGAGGCCGAGTTGCCGCTCGAGTTCCTCAACCACCCGCCGGTCGTTCCAGCCGGATGCGGTGGCCTGCCCGACCCGACCACCTGCACCCGGCCCGGCGACATCGTCCGGTTCACGCCGGAGTTCGGCCCCTCGACTCCGTCCGGCTCCGGCGTCGAGATCGTGCTCGATCGCAACGGGTGTGTCGTCCGTACGTCGAGGACGACCCGGGGCACCTCGCTCGAGCCGGGACAGTCGTCGCTCCAGGCCACTGGACGCGACAGCGCCACTCTGCTCGACTTCGTCGGCGACGCCTGCGTGAAGGAGCAGCTGCGACTGCTCGACGAGGACGGTGACCAGGTGGCGATGCGACCGGGCCTGTTCGGCGTCAACGGCCGCTACCGGCTGGTCGCCGACGGTCAGATCGTCGTGCCTGACGGCTCCGGCAGCTTCTTCGACCGCAATCCGCGAACGATCGCCGGGACGACCCGGGACGGTCAGATCATCCTGGCCACGATCGACGGTCGCCAATCCAGGAGCGTGGGTACCACGCTGGACGAGACCGCCGAGGTCGCCGACGCCCTTGGTATGTACGACGCGATCAACCTCGACGGTGGCGGATCCACGGCGATGGCGGTCCAGGGCGAGCTCGTGAACCACCCCAGCGGCTCGACCGAGCGGGCGGTGGGTGACGCCCTGGTCTACACCGAAGGACCCTGACCCCGTAGCCGTAACCGCCTAGCCCGCCGCACTCCGTCGATGGGCACGCTGGCGCTCCCGCCATCCGCAGGGATCCTCAGCGTGCCATCGGCGGGTGCGGGACCGGGTCGTGTCGTAGAACAGCAGCTCGCACTCCGGTCGGGCGCAGCTCCGTAGCCGATCCGGTTGGAGCGCGTCGAGCTCGTCGATGAGCCGGCGGGCGAGCATTGCGGTCAGCGACGGGTCGGTCCAGACCAGCCGTCGTCGCGGCACTCCGTCGGTCACGTCGAGCTCGGCGTGCGCACGGCTCTCGGCGGCGAGCGCGTTGAGCTCGGCCGGGTCCGGCATCTCGCCCGCGGCCAGCGCCTCGGGGATCTTGACCACCGCCCGTTGGAGCCGGCGGAGCTCGGCCAGGTCGGCCTCGGTGACCGGTTGCTCGACCAGGTCGGCCAACTGACCGGACGCCGTGGCGGGGGCGGGCAGGACCGGCTGGACGTGGGGGAGCGGCACCCCGGACGGACGGCGCGGCCGCCCGAGGTTGGCCAGCCGGATCAGCAGCTTCGGATCGGCCATCGGATCAGCTGTCGACGTCGGTGGCCAGGATCCGCCGGCGTGGCTCGGCGACCAGCTCGTTGGC
>DATFRX010000008.1:0-6309 GCA_035262905.1 Nocardioidaceae bacterium | reverse complement strand
CAGGCGCAAAGGCACAGGCCAGGATCAGCCAGGCGAAGATCAGGTCGGCCCACCCGCTCTCCCGGCCGGCGGCGAAGTCGATACCGACGGAGATCATCCAGAGACCCAAGGTCGGCAGGCTCCAGACCAAGGGCAGGTAGGCGCCGGCCGAATAGACCCCGACGACGATGGTCACCACGATCGCGGCACTGTTGACGGCGTGCAGGTCCAGCAGCGCCGAAGTGCCGTTGGCCAGCAGGTACGCCACCGCCACCACCTGCGGCGCCACCCGGCGTACGAGGAGAGCGAGGATCGGCACCAGCTCCAGCGCGGTCGACGCCACTCCGATCCCCGGATCCTGGCCGAAGCCGACCAGCTCCAGCACGACCAGGAGGCCGACCAGCGCAAGATCCGTCCAGCCCTGACGCAACACGCTGCCCACCTTTGGACGGTAGCCCTGCCAGGCCGGTCACGGATAGAGACCGCGGTATGACCCCGCCGCGACCGTGGGATGACCCCGCGACCCCGGTCGACCCCATCGCGCGAGCCGTGGGTACGCGACGTTCGAAACCGCCGGCCGACGACAAGCCGGCTGCACCCGCGCGAAGGTCAGGACATGAACACACTTCAGTCCGGCGTCCTCAAGGCAGCCCTCGTTCTCAGCCCGGTGCTGATCACTGTCGAGGAGCTGGCCCGGACGACCGTCGAAAGCAACTACGTCGAGAACGAATCCGATGAGATCGCCGATGCGGCATCACAGCTGCAAGCGGTCTCTGATCACCTGACCCTGTGGCACACGGCCGGCCTGATCAGCATCGCGTACGCCGCCGCCTGGTGCCTCGCGCTGCTGGCGATCGTGGTCGTCATCGGCAGATCGCGACCGGTCATCGGTACCGTGACCGGCATCCTCGGGCTCTGCTCGGTGCTCGGCATCGCCATGCACGCGATCTTCTACTACGCCATCGCGGGCGGCCTTGCCCAGGAGTCCGATCGCGCCCTCGCCACTCAGGCCGCGACGATCGGCGGCGACGACCTCATCACCATCGTCGGTCTCATCTTCTTCCTGCTCGGCACCCTGCTCGTCACGATCAGCATGGCCTTCGGATTGTGGCGGGCACGGGCCCTGCCCTGGTGGGGCGCAGTCGGCTTCCTCGTCTGGTTCGGCTACGTCTTCAGCGGACCCGAGGCGCGGGTCGCGGCGCTGCTCAACCTCGCTCTGTTGCTGCCCTTCATCGCGGTGGCCCGGCAGCTACAGCCCGGCCGCGCCGTTCTAGAGCAGCCGCAGCCAGCCACGACGTGACGGACTCCCACTAGCGGCCGACGCCGACCCGGATCGCGGTGCCGGCGGGCACGACCAAGCCCGCACGCGGAGCGACGTCCACGACCACGCCCTTCGCGCGGGATGGAACCCGCGTGGCCTCCGCGACCAGCCCGGCATGGTCTAGGTCCGCCATTGCCTCGGCCCGCGGCACGCCGACCAGGTCCGGCACGGCCGCGGCGCCGTCGGGCATCCGGGTGGTCGCGAGCAACAGGGCCTCGAGCCGGCCCGGATCGCGGCTGGAGCCGACCAGGATCGCGTCCAGCTGCGGAATGACCAGGACGGTCGTGGTGTAGCCCGGAGCTGGCACTCCCGCAGTGCCGAGGAGTGTCTGGTCGGCAACGGTGCCGATCAGCGCCATCGTGCCGTCCGCGAGTGTCGCCTCGCTGGTGGCCACGTCGCTCCAGACGCGTCCAAGCGGGCTCCCGAGCTCGTCGAGCTGGATGTCGCTGACGTTGCCCGCCCGACCAGACACACACGCCTCGTACGGGCCCAGCGGCGGGATGGCGACCGTGTTCCACTGCGGCTGTCCGCAGCGATAGCTGTCGATCGACCAGCCGTTCGGCAACGGCATCGCCACCTCGTCGAAACCGACCAGCGTCCTGCCGCCCACGGGCAACGCATCTCGGTCCCGCCAGCTGGCGATCTCGTTCTGTACATGGCGATAGAGCGCGACTCCGACGGCGAAGACGGCGAGCACCGTCACGGCCACGAGCAGCGGTACGAGGTTCCGGCCGCGCGGCTTCGGCGGCGGCGACCCTGGCGGTCGGGCCAGCGGCGACGTTCCGGGGGCAGCGCCTCGGATGGGTTCGCCGATCCGCTGCCTCGGCCCGTTCATGAACTCACCGCCCCAGTCGGTCGACCGAGTCGTACGGGACCCGGCTGCTACGACACCTACTGCCTACTAGACGCATGAACGAGCCCGAACCGCTGCCTGTCGAAGCAAATCGGATCGGGATCCGGTGCTCCGCTAGGTGAGGAACCCGGCGAGCACCGGCGCCAGCACGTCCGGATCGGGGTCGTGGGTCTGCCCGTCGAGCAGCCGGAACTCCGCGGTCGGCAACGCCTGCGCGGTCGCCTTCGCCGCCTGCTGCAATGCGACCGGGCTGTCGCCGCCGGACAGCACCAGCGCCGGGACGGTGACGCTCGCGGCGACATCGCGCGGCACCCGACCGCCGTTGAGCAGCGCGTCGTCGTAGGCCAGCGTCGGCGCGATCGCCTCGAAGGCCGGCCAGCCGGGTCCCGATCGCATCCCGGCGATGACCGGGTCCGGGATGCCGACGTGGGTCATGAACCGGGCCACCGCGTCGCCCCGGCGCCCGGCCGCGAGCAGCGCGTCGAGCTCCGCCGTGTACGCCTTGAGCGGTGCGTCGTCGCCCACTTCGGCCATGAACGGCGGCTCGTAGAGCACGATCCGGCCGATCCGGGGCTCGACGGCGGCGGTGGCCATCGCGAGCGCGCCGCCGGAGGACATGGCGTAGACGCCCACGTCGGCACCGGCGATCTCCACCAGGCCGCGCAGGTCCTCGATCTCGCGGTCGACCGAGTACGGCAGGGTGTCGGTACTCTCGCCGCGGCCGCGCCGGTCGTACGTGTGGACGGTGAAGCGGTCGCGCAGTCGCTCGGCGACCGGCCGCATCGGGCCCCGGCGGTCACACAGGGCGCCGTCGACAAGGACGATCGGCGGTCCGGAGCCGTTGGATTCGTACGCAATGGTGGTGCCGTCGGCGGAGGTCAGGGTGGGCATGTCGGCTCCTATCCGTCGGCCAGGCCCGCGATGTAGTCGTCGAAGCGGTCCAGGCTGGTGGCGAATCCGGCCTGCGCCTCGGCGGTGCGGTATTCGGCCGGGACGTTGGTCTGGTGGGTGATCACCTCGGTGCGGCCGTCGCCCAGGTCGACGAAGGTGATCGTGGTCCGCAAGCCGCCCGCGACGTCACGCTCGACCCAAACCAGGCGCTCGGGCCGCTTGACCTCGACGTAGGTGGCCCGCATGACGTACTCGGCGCCGTCGGCGTCGCTGACCATGGTGGTCTCGAACGCGCCACCGGGCCGCAGGTCGACGACGATGTTGCCGATCGGCGTGGTGGTGCCCTTAGGACCCCAGAAGTGGCGGAGGTGCTCTGGCTGCGTCATGCAGTCGAACAGCAGCTCCGGTGACGCGCGATGCACCCGCCGAAAGGTCAGCTCGCCGGTCTCGGTCATCGGGATCCCTCCGATCGACTGCGCAGAGCGGCCAGGTGTTCCTCGAGTCGATCGTGACGGTCGGCCCAGATCTGCCGGTTCTGCTCGATCCAGTCGACGGCGGAGTCAAGTCGCTCGGCCTCCAGCACGCACGGCCGCGACTGACCGGCCTGGGTGCGCGAGATGAGCCGGGCCCGCTCGAGCACCTTCAGATGCTTCGAGATCGCCTGCTGGGTCAGGTCAGACGGCTCGGTCAGCTCGTTCACCGTTGCGTCGCCGTCGGCCAGCCGCTCGAGAATCGACCGCCGGGTGGGATCGGCCAGCGCCGAGAACACCAGGCTCAGCTCGTCCGCCACGATCGTCATGCCGTCAGCCTATCCACAACCATCTACTTGTACAACTGACAAGTTGTTGATGTCAGTGGTGCGTACTAGCGTCGAGGCACTCGTCGAGGGGAGTCCGACCGGTGACCGAGCCGCCCGACCCGATGCTGCTGGACGTCATCAAGCGACTCCGCGCGATCTGCCTCGAGCTGCCGGAGGCCTACGAGGAGGACGCCTGGGTAGGGGTCCGGTGGCGGATCCGGCAGCGGACCATCGCCCACGTTCGCATGGTCCAGCCCGACCTGGTCCCCCAGCCCGCGGCGTACGCGCTGCTGCCGGACCACTCGGAGCCGCTCTGCGTGATGACGTTCCGCTCACCGAGCCCGGAGTACGAGGCGCTGATCGCCTCGGGCTACCCGTTCTACCGCCCGGACTGGGGCGAGGACGTGGTCGGCATGGTGTTCGACGGCGACACCGACTGGGACGAGGTCCGCGAGCTGCTCACCGAGAGCTACTGCCGCCTGGCGCCGAAGCGGCTGGCGGCACGGATCGATCGTCCGGGCGAATGACCGGCAGCGCCAGCGGCGCCAGCCCGACCAGGATCAGTCCGGCACCGAGCGACAGCAGGTCGAGATCGGCCGCGATCACGGCGAATCCGCCGGCGACCAGCGCCGGACTCCACCAGCGCAGTCGTCGCGGCGATCGCACGACCAGCAGAGCCAGCAGGCTCAGCCAGCCGAGCTCGAAGGCGAGCGGCCCGACCAGCTTCAACGACTCCGGCAGCGGCGCCGCGCCGTCGAGTCCCGAGAACAGGTCGCCGAGGGTCACCCAGACGAAGCATCCGACGCCGACCAGGCCTGCGACCATCGCGGCATCGGCGCCCAGCCGCAGGCCGCCCGTACCGGCATCGACCAGCCGGCGCAGCCCGACGATCACGACGCCGAACATGACGAAGCCGACGAGAAACAAGGTGTGCCCGACGTTCCAGGTCGGACCCGGCCCGATGTGGCCGTCCAGGCCGTCGATCTGACGGAGCAGGCCGTAGACGAGCAGCAGGACTGGCCCGACGAAGGCGCAGACCCGTACCACGACCGGTGCAGGTGCCATGTCGCCAGGCTCACCCGAAAGCGGTCGGCCGAACATCGGGCGCCTCCCCCAGTACGCCCGGAGCCGACCCTGAGGCGTCGCCTGCCGTACCGACGCCGTGAGGGTAGGCAAATCGCGAAACACGCCGGCGTGTTTCGGGATTTGGCTACCGCCAGTGGAGCGCCCGCGCTAGGCGTCGCCGAGCCGGACGTCGTCGGGGACCACGATCTCGGCCGGGTCCCGGTCGGGTCGGAGGGCTCGCCATTTCGGATGCCACAGCCGGCCGTCGGTCGTCCAGCGCCGGTGCTCCGCCTCGCCGACCAGGTCCGGCGTCACCCAGTGCGCGCGCCGGGCGAACTCCCGTGGCACCTCCTGGTCGAACGGGCTGGTCGGCCACTCCCGCTCGTCGAGCAATCCCTTCAGCCGGCGGAGCTCGGCGTCGTCGAAGCCGGTCCCGACCCGTCCCGCGTAGCAGAGCCGGCCGGCCTCGTCATAGACCCCGACCAGCAACGACCCGAACACGTCGGCCCGGTTGCCCTCACCGGTCGACCAGCCGCCGATGATCACCTCCTGGCTCTGCCAGACCGTCGACTTGACCCAGGTGATCTCGCGTCGGCCCGCGATGTAGAGCGAGTCGACCCGCTTGGCGACGACGCCCTCGAGCATGTGCTCCTGGGCGGTCGCGAACATGTCGGCGCCGGAGACGTCGGTGTAGTGCGTCGGCGTTCGCACCGATCCCTCGGTCAGCTCGAGGTCGGCCAGGATCTCGCGCCGCTCGAGGTAGGGCCGTCGCAGCAGCCGCTCGTCGCCGACCTGCAGTACGTCGAACACGAACAGCAGGACCGGCGCCTCGCTGAGCTGGCGGGCCGACGGATGCGCGTCGTGCATGCGCATCTGCATGTGGTGGAAGCTCGGCCGGCCCTCCGGGCTCAAGGCGACCAGCTCACCGTCGAGCAGGAGCGGCGTGTTGGTCTGCTCGGGCAGCGTGCGCAGCTCCGGGTAGGTCGAGGTCATGTCCCGGCCACGGCGCGAGAACGCCCGCACCTGGTCCGAGCCCACGGCGACGATCGCGCGAAAGCCGTCCCACTTCCACTCGTACGCCCAGTTCGGTCCCTCCGGCGGCCGCTCCTGGGCGATCGCCAGCATCGGCGACACCATGCTCGGAGGGGCCTGCGTCATGCGGTCATCATCGCCTACCGCAGACGCGCGGAGACCGATGGAGCGGGCGCGACCTAGGCGGATGCCGAGCGGTTCGCGCGCCAGCGAGCGGCCGGATGCATCGCACCGCGGTCGGCCGCCACCAGGGCCCGCACCTCGGCGCTGCGCCGCTCCGACCAGGCCTCGCGAAGCGCGTCGGAGTAGTCGTCGGAGCGGAACGCCGATCCAGGCCCGACGTCGGAGCGGTCGGCCGGCTCGGTGCTG
>DATFRX010000007.1:0-15729 GCA_035262905.1 Nocardioidaceae bacterium | reverse complement strand
GGTCAAGCAGGAGATCTTCCGCGCCCTCGACAAGATCGCCAAGGCGGACGCGGTGCTGGCCTCCAACACCTCCGCCATCCCGATCACCAAGATCGCGGCGGCCACGGAGCGCCCCGAGCGGGTCGTCGGTGTGCACTTCTTCTCGCCGGTGCCGATGATGCAGCTCGTCGAGCTCGTCCGCGGCTACAAGACCAGCGACGAAACCCTCGCCACCGCGCGGGAGTTCGCCGAGTCCGTCGGCAAGACCTGCATCGTCGTCAACCGCGACGTCGCGGGCTTCGTGACCACCCGGCTGATCAGCGCGCTCGTCATGGAGGCGGTCAAGCTCTACGAGAGTGGCGTCGCCTCGGCCGAGGACATCGACATCGCCTGTCAGCTCGGTTTCGGGCACCCGATGGGACCACTGGCGACGACCGACCTGACCGGCGTGGACATTCTGCGAGACGCCGCGTCCAACATCTGGGCGGAGTGCGCCGACGACAAGTTCTACCCGCCGGAGATCCTCTCCCGGATGGTCGACGCCGGGGATCTCGGACGCAAGACCGGGCGCGGCTTCTTCTCGTACGAGTGAGTATCAGCCCGTCCTCCGGGTACCTCCTCAGAGCGTGACGACCTCGTTACGTCCGGTCTGACAACCATTGGGGCGGCCTCCTGCGTCTTATGGATAGGAGGGTCGCCGACGGGGCCGGCGGCTCGAACGCACGGAGGGGCACATGGCGGACAGGTGGATGGGGACACCGCAGACCGTCTTGCACGTGTCGGGGCGTTTGGACGGCACTTCGGTCAGCGAAGCGAGACAGCGACTCCACACGGCGATCGCCGCGACAGACGGCGACATCGTCCTCGACATCACCGACGTGGAATGGGTGGACGTGACGGCGTTGGGCGTGCTCGTCGACGGACACCGGCGGCTCCGGTCGCAGGGTCGGCGTCTGGTGCTGCGCGGCTGCAGCCCTCGGGTACGCCGCGCACTGGCGGTCACGCGACTCAGCCGCATCATGGCCATCGAGCGAGGCGAGTCGACGCCGTCCGCGGCGTGAATCCCCTCACGAGACGGCACCGGGCCTGACCTTTACACCTACGCTGTCGACATGCGCGACAGGCCGTGGGTGATCCGCACGTACGCCGGGCACAGCTCGGCGGCGGAGTCCAACGCGCTGTACCGCCTCAATCTCGCCAAGGGGCAGACCGGCCTGTCGGTCGCCTTCGACCTGCCGACCCAGACCGGCTACGACCCCGACTCCGAGCTGGCGCGCGGCGAGGTCGGCAAGGTCGGCGTACCAGTGCCCCACCTCGGCGAGATGCGCCGGCTGTTCGACGGCATCCCGCTCGGCGAGATGAACACGTCGATGACGATCAACGCCACCGCGATGTGGGTGCTGGCGCTCTACCTGGTCGTCGCCGAGGAGCAGGGTGTCGAGCCCGAGGCACTCGCGGGCACAACGCAGAACGACATCGTTAAGGAGTACCTCTCGCGGGGCACGTACGTCTTCGACCCCGAGCACTCGCTGCGCCTGACGACCGACACGATCGCGTACGCCGTCAATCACATGCCCACGTGGAATCCGATCAACATCTGCAGCTACCACCTGCAGGAGGCCGGGGCCACGCCGGTGCAGGAGCTGGCGTACTCGATCTGCAACGCGATCGCGGTCCTGGACGCGGTCCGCGACTCGGGTCAGGTGCCGCCGGAGCGATTCGGCGAGGTGGTCGGCCGGATGTCGTTCTTCGTCAACGCCGGAGTCCGCTTCGTCGAGGAGCTGTGCAAGATGCGCGCCTTCGTCGAGCTGTGGGATGAGCTGACCCGGGAGCGCTACGGCGTGACCGACCCCAAGCAGCGGCGGTTCCGCTACGGCGTCCAGGTCAACTCGCTCGGCCTGACCGAGGCACAGCCGGAGAACAACATCCAGCGCATCGTGCTCGAGATGCTCGGCGTCACGCTGTCGAAGCAGGCGCGGGCGCGGGCCGTCCAGCTTCCCGCGTGGAACGAGGCCCTCGGCCTGCCCCGGCCCTGGGACCAGCAGTGGTCGCTGCGGCTGCAGCAGGTGCTGGCCTACGAGTCGGACCTGCTGGAGTACGACGACATCTTCGACGGCTCCCACGTCATCGAGGCGAAGGTGTCCGAGCTCGTCACGGGGGCCAAGCAGGAGGTCGACCGGGTCCAGGCGATGGGCGGCGCGATCGCTGCGGTCGAGTCGGGCTACCTCAAGCAGCAGCTGGTGGCCTCGCACGCGGCTCGCCGGGCCCGGATCGAGTCCGGTGAGGACGTCGTGGTCGGCGTCAACCGCTGGACGGAGACCGAGGAGTCGCCGCTGACCGCCGACCTCGACGCTGCGATCCAGGCACCCGACGCATCGGCGGAGGCGGCGGCGATCGATTCGGTGCGGCGCTGGCGTGACGAGCGGGACGACGCAGCCACATCGGCGGCGCTCGACCGGGTCCGCCAGGACGCCAAGTCCGGTGCCAATCTGATGCCGGCCACGCTCGCGGCGGCGCGGGCCGGTGCGACCACGGGGGAGTGGGCCGACGCGTTGCGTGAGGTCTTCGGCGAGTACCGCGCCCCGACCGGAGTCGGCGGCTCGGTCGGTGTGGCAGAGGCCGGCGCCGAGTTGGCCGCGGTGCGCGAGCGAGTACGTCAGACCGGCGACGAGCTCGGTGGTCGGCTGCGCCTGCTGGTCGGCAAGCCCGGCCTCGACGGGCACTCCAACGGCGCCGAGCAGATCGCCGTGCGGGCTCGCGACGCCGGATTCGAGGTTGTCTACCAGGGGATTCGGCTCACGCCGGCGCAGATCGTCGCGGCCGCCGTCGCCGAGGACGTGCATTGCGTCGGCATCTCGATCCTGTCCGGATCCCATCTCGAGTTGGTCCCCGCCGTACTGGACGGACTCGCCGCGGCAGGGCTGCCTGACCTGCCCGTTGTCGTTGGTGGCATCATTCCGTCGTCCGATGCCAGCATTTTGGAGAGCAAGGGAGTGGCCGCTGTGTTCACTCCCAAAGACTTCGGCCTGACCGAGATCATCGACCGCATCGTGGACGTGATCCGGTCGGCGCACGGGCTCACCTGAGGCAGGAAGCGGGCACTCGCGGGAGCAACGGCCGTCGCTTGACGGCCGCCGATCGTGACCGCCCCTCTTGGAAGGATGGGCCCATGAGCAGCAACCAACCGCCTTCTGGCCAGGGGTCCTGGCAGCAGCCGCCCGGACCGCCCGGCCAAGGTCCTGCCGGACCTCCTGGACCCCCGCCCGGGCCACCTGGCTCGGGCGGTCCGCCGCCAGGCGGCGGACCCGCTGGTCCACCACCCCCGGGCGGTCCCGGCGGCCCGCCCCCCGGCGGTCCACCTCCTGGTGGTCCGCCTCCGCCCGGTGGCCCCGGTGGTCCCCCAGGTGGTCCGCCCGGTGGCCCGCCTCCTCCCGGCGGTCCTGGCGGGCCTGGCGGGCCGGGTGGTCCGCCGGAGTACGGTCAGGGCACTCCGATGGGTGGCCCGCCCGGCAAGAGCAAGCTGCCGGTGATCCTGGGTGCCGTCGGCGGTGTGGTCGCCGTCGTGGCCGCCGGCCTACTGCTCTACTTCTTCGTCTTCAACAGCGACGACGAGGCGAGCAGCGACGACTACTGCACCCTGCTCGAGGACAATGCGCAGGAGTTCGCCGGCCTGACCTCGGGCACTCCGGACCCGTCCGAGATGGAGAACGCCGTCGCCGTCGTCCACCAGATCCGTGAGGCCGCGCCGGAGGAGGTCGCCGACGAGTGGGCGGCGCTCGACGACCCGCTGCAGAACTTCCAGCAGGCGCTCGACGACGCCGGTTCCAGCTGGGAAGAAGTCGACCAGGCCAAGAGTCCGGACGACGTTCCGCCGGAGGTCGCCCAGGCGGCGCAGCAGATGTTCACCGACTTCGGCAAGCTCGACTTCAGCGCGATGAACCAGACGATCAGCGATCACGCGAAGGACGAGTGCAACATCGACCTGGAGCAGTTGGAGCAGCAGAGCGGCCAGTGACGGCTAGGCCGCCTCGGGGAGGCCGCGCTTGCCGACCTTGACCAGCTTGCGCCGCTTCACCGTGTAGCCGGGCGGCAGCGTGCCGGCTTTGAGCATCCGGATCGGGCACCGCTTGCAGCGGGACTTCGAGACGCAGCACTCCTTCTTGGGGCGCTTCTTCTTCGGAAGCTGCTTGTAAGACTTGGGCGGCACGCGCGAGAGTGTAACAAAGCGAGGTTAGGCAAACCTAACCTCGCTTTGTTACCTGCGTACGATGATGACCACCAGATTGGATTCGGAGGACGCGCAACGATGGCTTCACCGCGGTTCGTGAAACAGCTCAACGTCCAGATCGGCAACGAGTTCGCCGCTCATCAGCAGTACGTCGCGTGCGCGGTCTACTACGACGCGCTGACCCTGCCGCAGATGGCCAGGTTCTTCTACCGCCAGGCGCTCGAGGAGCGCGACCACGCGATGATGATGGTGCAGTACCTGCTGGACGCCGACGCCGAGGTCGCGATTCCGGGAGTGGCGGCACCGCAGGGCGCGTTCGGCAGCGTCGTACAGCCGGTCGAGCTGGCGCTGGAGCAGGAGAAGCGGGTCACCGAGCAGATCAACCAGCTGACCGCACTCGCCCGCGAGGACAACGACTACGCCTCCGACCAGTTCATGCAGTGGTTCCTCAAGGAGCAGGTCGAGGAAGTGGCCACGATGAGCTCTCTGCTGGCCGTCGTGACCCGGTCCAAGGACGACGTCGAGTCGATCGAGGAATGGGTCGCCCGCGAGGCGAGTGCCGAGGCGGCCGACCCGACGGCCCCCAGGGTGGCCGGCTCGGAGTAGATCGGGAGCGGGCCGATGCGGGTGCTCGTCGTCGGTGCCGGGGTGATGGGCCTCACCTGCGGAGTGCGCCTGGCCGAGTCCGGGCACGAGGTGCACGTCCTCGCGCGCGATCTGCCTCTCGAGACGACGTCAGCTGTCGCGGCGGCCTGGTGGTACCCCTACCGGGCCGCGCCGGCCGATCGAGTCGGACCCTGGGCCGCCCGCTCTTACGCGGTCTTCAAGCAACTGGCCGGCCAACCGGACACCGGAGTCGCCCTGCTGCTCAGCACCGAGGTCCATCGGTGGCCGCAGCCGGATCCGTCCTGGGCATCGGCGGTGCCGGACTTCACCCGGGAGACCGGCGACCGGCTGCCCGAGGGCTACCGGGACGGCTGGTCGTTCGTGTCGCCGGTGATCGAGATGCCGGTCTACCTGCAGATGCTGGCCGATCGGCTGACCGCGGCCGGCGGCACCATCACCCGGATGGCGCTCGGCGGGCTGCCGTCCGGCCCCGATGCCGTCGTCGTCAACTGCGCCGGTCTCGCCAATCGGTCGCTGGTCGGCGACCTGGCGCTCTATCCGGTGCGAGGACAGGTGGTCCGGCTCCAGAAGGTCCAAGCCGACCAGGTGTGGCTGGACTCGTCGGCCGACGACGTGACCTACGTGGTTCCGCGGTCGCACGACATCGTGGTCGGCGGGTCGGACGAGGAGGGCCAATGGGACCGGCAGCCCGACCCGGCACTGTCCGAACGCATCGTGGCCCGCGCGACCCGGCTCGTACCCGAGCTCGCCGACGCCGAGGTGCTCGGTCATCGGGTCGGCCTGCGGCCGTGTCGTCCCGAGGTACGGCTCGAGGTCGAGACGCGTACCGACGCCGGTCCGGTCGTCCACTGCTATGGTCACGGCGGCGCCGGCATCACCCTGTCGTGGGGCTGCGCCGACGAGGTGACCCGGTTGGTCGAGCAGATCTCTGGAGGGGATCGTGACGGAGCTGCCGCACCTGGTGGCCGTGTTCATGACCGCTGACCAACCGAGCCTCGACGCCACGTCCCTTTCAAGCACGCTGGTGGGCCTGATCGTGTGATGCCCTTGGACTCCTGGCCACTGACCGCGTTGACGGTCGCCCTGGCACCCGCGTTCTCGTTCGCCGGTGCCTATCTGGGCTACCGCCGAGCCCGTTCGGCCGACCTGGCGCTCGATCACTGGCGGCGCCGTGAGGAGACCATGCGCATGGTCCGATGGGCCGCCGACAAGGCGCTGTCGGACGAGGAGGCGGTCCGTCCGGTCGGCGTCTCGGCCCTGGATGCGCTGCGCCGGGCCGAGCTGTTGCAGCCCGAGGACGAGCGTCTGGTCGAGGAGATCGCCGAGGCCGTCGCCGTCGTTTCGGGCTCGGAGCAGGGGTACCCTTTAGATGCTGAAATCGTGGTCAGTACCGACGACGAGGAGGGCTCGAATGGCTGACGGCAAGATCGTCTACGTCAAGCCCTACCAGGTCGAGGCGGCGAAGCTGGCGGTTCGGCTGGCCGAGCGTCAGGGCCGCAAACCCAACCCGCTGATGGTGCGCATCGCCAACGCCCGGCCCGCCCCGGCGGCACCCGCCACCGCCTGAGTCACGCCCGCCCCACGGACACCACGTTCTCGTGGTAATCGCGCACTCTGCACGGCGTCGGCACCATGCAGAGTGCTGAGAAGCCAGGCAGAGTACGCCGGAGTCGCGTACTCATGCCGGGCTAGAACAACCGCAGCCGCTGGTCGTCGACCCCACGCAGCAGGTCGTAGTCGACCGTGACGCAGCTGATGCCGCGGTCCTCGGCCAGCACCCGGGCCTGCGGCTTGATCTCCTGCGCGGCGAAGATGCCCCGGACCGGCGCGATCAGCGGGTCGCGATTGAGCAGCTCCAGATAGCGGGTCAGCTGCTCCACGCCGTCGATCTCTCCCCGGCGCTTGACCTCCACCGCCACGGTTCCGCCGTCGATCGCCTTGCACAGCAGGTCCACCGGGCCGATCGCGGTTGGGTACTCCCGGCGTACCAGCGACATGCCGTCGCCGAGTGCCGTCGGATGCTCGGCCAGCAGCTCCTGCAGGTGTCGCTCGACTCCGTCCTTGACCAGTCCCGGCTCCTGGCCGAGATCGTGGTCGGTGTCGTGCAGCACCTCGTCGAGCCGGATCCGTAGCGTGTCGTCGGTCTTCGCCGCTGTGACGACCCACTCGACGACGCCGTCGCGCTCCTCGACCCGGAGCGTGCACGGCGGGCTCATCCAGTTCAGCGGCTTGTACGCCCGGTCGTCGCTGTGGATGGACACCGAGCCGTCGGACTTGACCAGGATCAGCCGGGTCGCGGACGGGAGATGCGCGGACAGCCGACCTGCGTAGTCAACCTCACAGCGCGCGATCACGAGACGCACGAGGGTCTACGGTAACGACCGTGAGTCAGTACGAGTACGGCGACGCGGCCCAGATGCTCGAGGTCGGACGCTCGATCCTGGCCGAGCAGCCGTTCAACGCGCTGCTCGGCGCCGAGCTGATCGCGTTCGAGCCCGGGTCGGCGCAGTTGCGGCTGCCGATTCGGCCGGAGCTGCGCCAGCAGTTCGGTCTGACCCATGGCGGCGTTGTGTCCTACCTGGCCGACAACACCCTGACCTTCGCCGGCGGGTCGGTGCTCGGGCCGACGGTCCTGACCGCGGAGTACAAGCTGAGCTTCGTCCGGCCGGCGATCGGCGACGAGATGGTCGCCCGGGCCGCTGTCGTCCACGCGGGGAGCCGGCAGGCGGTCTGCCGCTGCGACGTCTACGACCTGACCGAGGGCACGGAATCGCTGTGCGCGACGGCGCTCGGCACGATCCGGGCCGTGCAGGATCCAACCGGAGGCAACGAGGCGTGAGAGCCGCCATATTGGCCCCGGCGACACTCGTGTCAGACTTCCGATCATGAGTCGTGACTTCACCAGCATCGGCGTCATCGGCCTCGGCACGATGGGCGCCGGCATCGTCGAGGTGTTCGCCCGCAACGGCTTCGACGTGGTCGGCGTGGAGCGGGACGACGACTCGCTCGAGCGCGGCCGGCAGCATCTCCAGCACTCGACCGACCGGGCCGTCAAGCGCGGCAAGCTGGACGCCGACGGGCAGCAGGAGCTGTTCGACCGCGTGTCGTTCACGACCGCCCTCGAAGACGTCAAGAGCTGCGACCTGGTCGTCGAGGCCGTCGTCGAGCAGCTCGACCTCAAGCGCCGGGTGTTCGGTCTGCTCGACGAGATCGTGGGGGAGAACGCGATCCTCGCGACCAACACGTCCTCGCTCTCGGTCACTGAGATCTCGTCGGCCACGGCGCATCCCGATCGGGTCGTCGGCATGCACTTCTTCAACCCGGCGCCGGTGCAGGCTTTCGTCGAGGTGATCCGGACCGTCGTGACCGCGCCGGACGTGATCGAGGACGTCCTCGCCCTTGCGAAGCGGCTCGGCAAGAATCCGGTCGTCGCCGGCGACAAGGCGGGGTTCATCGCGAACGCCTTGCTGTTCGGCTATCTGAACCACGCCGCGTCGATGTACGAGGCGAGGTACGCGACCCGGGAAGACATCGACGCGGCCATGAAGCTGGGCTGCCGCTACCCGATGGGACCGCTGGCTCTGCTCGATCTGATCGGCCTCGACACCGCGTACGAGATCCTCGACACGATGTACCGCCAGGGCCGCAACCGGCTGCATGCACCAGCCCCGGTGCTGAAGCAGATGGTCACGGCCGGACTGCTCGGGCGCAAGACGGGTCGCGGGTTCTACACCTACCAGGAGGCCGACTCGCCGATCGTCGTCGACGACGCCGAGACTCCGGTCGAAGACAAGAGCAGCGAGCCGCGCGCATCGATCAGCACCGTTGGCGTGGTCGGGTCGGGGACGATGGCGACCGGCATCGTCGAGGTGTTCGCGAAGGCGGGCTACGACGTCCTCTACGTCACGCGTGGCGACGAGAAGGTGGCCCGGGTACGCGAGACCGTCACGCGCTCGCTCGAGAAAGCCGTCCAACGCGGGAAGCTCGACGAGACCGCAAAGGACGAGGCGCTCGCGCACCTGACCGGGTCGACCCGGCTCGAGGACCTGGCGGCCGCCGACATCGTCATCGAGGCGATCGTCGAGGAGCAGTCGGTCAAGCAGGCCATGTTCGAGAACCTCGACGAGATCTGCCCGCCCGAGACGATCCTGGCCACGACCACGTCGTCGCTGCCGGTGATCGAGTGCGCCGCCGTCACGAAGCGGCCGAGCCGGGTCGTCGGCATGCACTTCTTCAACCCGGCCCAGGTCATGACGCTGGTCGAGGTGGTGTCGACGGTGTCCACGTCGGACCAGGTCGCCGACACCGTACGCGCGCTCTGCGTCGCGATCGGCAAGCATCCGGTCTCGTGCGGCGACCGGGCCGGGTTCATCGTCAACGCGCTGCTGTTCCCGTACCTCAACGACGCGGTCAAGATGCTCGAGGCGCACTACGCCAACGCCGACGACATCGACACCGCGATGAAGGCTGGCTGCGCGCTGCCGATGGGCCCGTTCGAGCTGCTCGATGTGGTCGGGCTCGACGTGTCGCTGGCGATCCAGCGGACTCTCTACCTCGAGTTCCGCGAGCCCGGGTTCGCTCCGGCGCCGCTGCTGGAGCACCTGGTGACGGCCGGCTACCTCGGCACCAAGACGGGTCGCGGCTTCCGCGACCACACGACGAACTAGCGGCATGCGACCGATCCGCGGCACCTCGGTGCTCCCGGCCCGTCGCGAGCCCGTCACGCTGCACACCGCCGACGGCCTCGACCTGGTCGGCGAGCTGGCGCTGCCGCTCGACACCGACCCGATCGCCACGCTCGTGTGCCTGCATCCGCTGCCGACGCACGGCGGAATGATGGACAGCCACCTGTTCCGCAAGGCGTCCTACCGGCTGCCGGCGCTTGCCGGGATCGCGGTGCTGCGGTTCAACACCCGGGGCACGAGCAGCGTCCAGGGCACCAGCGGTGGCAGCTTCGACAACGGCATGGGCGAGCGCTACGACGTGATGGCGGCGCTGGAGTACGTCGAGTTCGCCGAGCTGCCCCGCATCTGGCTGGTCGGCTGGTCGTTCGGCACCGACCTTGCACTGCGGTACGGTCTCGATCCGCTCATCGAGGGGGCGATCCTGCTGTCGCCGCCACTGCGCCAGGCCGACGACGCCGTACTGCAGGCGTGGACCGACGCCGGGCTGCCGTTGATCGCGCTAGTGCCGGAGCACGACGACTACCTGCAACCGCCGCAGGCGCGGGAGCGGTTCGCCGTGGTGCCGCAGACCGAGGTCGTCGGCGTCGAGGGCGCGAAGCATCTGTGGGTCGGACACACCGAGCGGGTCATCGACGAGATCGTCGCGCGGGTGGCGCCGGAGGTCAGCGTGCCGCTGCCTCGCGAGTGGGACGGACCGATGGAGACCGCCGACACCTCTGCCTACGCCGACCGGACGACCGCCGCCTTCGCCGACGTACCGATGCCGTCAGTGCTGGGACTGTCGGGGGACGACGACCTCGCGCATGATGAACAGGACGGCGGCGGCGACCGGGATCGCTAGCAGCGCACCGGGCACACCGAGCAGGGAGCCACCGATCAGTGCGGCGACGATCGTGACGACCGCGGGGACCGACATCGACTTCGACATGATGCGCGGGTAGACGATGTAGTTCTCGATCTGCTGGTAGATGACGAAGAAGATCACGCACGCGAGTCCGACACCGACCCCGGTGGCGAAGCCGATGATGCTCACGATGACGGCGCCGATGGTCGCGCCGATCAAGGGGATGAAGTCCAGCAGCCCGACGACCAGGGCCAGCGCGATCGCATAGGCACCGAGCCCGACGATGGTCAGGAAGATGCCGGTGCTGACCGCCGCGCAGGCTGCGATGCCCATGGCACCGATCACGTAGCCGCCGGTCTGGTCGATGACCGAGTCGGTGAGGTAGGCCACCCGATCGCGCCGCGAAGCTGGGGCCAGCTCCAGGAACGACGACCGGATCATCGGCAGGCTGACCAGGAAGTAGAGCGTCAGGATGAAGATGACGAACGCGTTGAACAGCGCGCTCAGAACGAAGAAGCCGACGCCCAGCGCGCCGCCGAACACCTGGTTGGCCAGATCGGAGCTGGTCAGCGTGCTCTCGATCCGGTTGAAGATGTCATAGCGCTCGTCGAGGTCGAGCAGCGTCTGGTTCTGTCGGGCCTGCTGGATCCAGTCGGGGACGTTGTCGATCAGGGCCTGGACCTGGTCGGTGATCACCGGGACCAGCGAGACGACGAAGATCGCCAACGCGGCGAGCAGGCCCAGGGCGACGATCGCGACCGCGATGCTGCGTCGCATGCCGGCCCGGGTGAGCCGGCGTACCAGCGGATCGAGGCCGACCGCGATGAAGAACGAGACGACGATCAGGATGAGCACGCCGCGGGTCGCCGTGATCGCTTCGACCAGCGTGATCGCGAGCAGGGCGCCGAGGGCGCCGAAGAAGCCGATGGAGAAGGGCGAGTGCCGCTGGAACGGCGCGCCGGGGAGCTCGAAGTGCGGCCGATCCTCATCGCGTTCGGCGTCGGAGCCGTCGCTGCGAGCGGAGTCGTCGGAGCGTACGGAGCCGGCGGCCGGCTCGGGCTCGGGCTCGTCCCTGGCGGACTCGGCCGCTGCGGCCTTCGCCGGGGGACGCTCGGATTCGCTCACGGGCGGGAGCCTAACGGGGTCGGTCGCGGTTCAGTCGCTCGGCACGCGACCGTCGGGCGCACTCTGCACGGCTGGTCGGCACTCTGCACGGCATCCACGCCATGCAGAGTGCCGATGTACCACGAGAACGTGGTGTTCCGGCAGGGCTCGCTGAACCGACCGGCGTGAGGTGAGGCGGTCGGTCAGGCCTTCTTGCCCGACTTGTCCTTGTCCGTGTCGAGGTCCTCGTCGCCCGGAGCCGGCGGCAGCTCCAAGCCTCCGAACTGCGACACGATCTCCTTGAGCTGCGCCAGCTGCGACACGATGGCGTCGCGGCGGCGCTCGACCTTGTCGAGGTCGGCTCGTGCGTTGACCGTCTGGCGCTCCATGTCGGCGCGCGCCTGCGCGACCGCGTGCTCGGCCTGCTTCTTGGCCGTCGACACGATCTGCTCGGCCTCGCGGCGGGCCCTCGACACCTGACGCTCGGCCTCGGTCGCGGCCTCCTCGCGGTGCTTGGTGGCCTGGGCCATCGCGGTCCGCGCTCGATCCTCGGCGTTGGCCGCCCGCATCTCGGCTTCCTTGACCAGGCGGTCGGTCTCGGCGGTGGCGGCGGCGTGGTTGTCCGCGGCCTCCTTCGACAGCCGCTCCCGCTCGACGGCGAGCAGCCGGCGGGCCTCGGTGAGCTCGCGGTCGGCCGTGGACTGGATCTGCTCGGCCTCGCGGCGGGCCGACGTCAGCTTGGCGTTGGCCTCCTGCTCGGCGGCCAGCCGGAGCTGGTCGGCCTCACGGCGGGCGGCTTCGACCAGGTCGGCGGCCTCGGCCTTGGCCAGGGCGCGCTCCTCGTCGGCCGAGGCCAGCAGGCGGGCCCGCTCGTCCTCGATCTCGGCGAGCTGCACGACTCGTACGTCGTCGGCCTCCTTGGCGGCGGCCGCGCGGGTGGCGGCGGCGTCGCGCTCGGCCTGACTGCGAAGCTCGTCAGCCTGGGCCCGGGCCCGGCTCACGACCTCCTCGGCCTGCTGCTCCGCCAGGGCGAGCATCTCGGCGGCCTTGCCACCGAGTCCGGCGTAGCTCGGCGTCTCCGCCTCGGAGAGTTGGGTGTTGAGTGAGTCAACCTGCGATTCGAGCTCCCGCACGCGCTGCTGCGCCGAGGAGAGGTCGCTCGAGGTCTTGCTCATCTTGTCTTTTTGCTCTTGGGCCCAGGAGTCCACCGCGTCGCGGTCATAGCCGCTGCGACGAACGATCGGGAACAGGCCAGCGGCCTCGGTCGTCGTCTTAGTCGGGTCGAAGATGGACAATCCCTGCTGGTCGGCCATCCGCCATCCTCACTGTTTCGGTCGTGCAGGAGCGCCCGGTTAGGGGCTCAGGAACCTCGGAAGCGGTTGATCGCCCCTAGGTGGCTGGCACGCAATTCGTCATCACGTACCCCGAGGCCCCGCTCCGGTGCGAGACACACTACTCCTACCTTGCCCTGATGTTGATTGCGGTGTACCTCGAAGGCCGCTTGCCCAGTCTGGTCCATTGTGTACGTCTTTGACAAAGTCGGATGAATCTGACCCTTTGCGATCAACCGGTTGGCCTCCCACGCCTCGCGGTAGTTGGCGAAGTGCGAGCCGATGATGGTCTTGAGGTTCATCCACAGGTAGCGGTTGTCGTAGACGTGCCAGAAGCCGGACGTCGAGGCACACGTGACGATCGTGCCGCCGCGCTTGGCCACGAAGACGCTGGCGCCGAAGGTCTCCCGTCCGGGGTGCTCGAACACGATGTCGGGGTCGTCGCCGCCGGTGAGCTCGCGGATCCGGGCGCCGAAGCGACGCCACTCCTTGGGGTCCGGCGTCTGCTCGTCCTTCCAGAACCGATAGCCCTCGGCGGCGCGGTCGATGATCAGCTCTGCGCCCATCGACCGGCACAGCTCCGCCTTGTCCGGGCTGGAGACCACACAGACTGGGATCGCGCCGCCGTTCAGCGCCATCTGGGTCGCGTACGAGCCGAGTCCGCCGGAGGCGCCCCAGATCAGGACGACGTCGCCCTGCTTCATGTCGGCGCCGTTGCGTGACACCAGTTGCCGGTACGCCGTCGAGTTGACCAGACCGGGACAGGCGGCCTCCTCCCACGTGAGATGGGCCGGCTTCGGCATCAGCTGGTTCGACTTCACCAGGGCGAGCTCGGCCAGGCCGCCGAAGTTGGTCTCGAAGCCCCAGATCCGCTGCTCCGGGTCGAGCATCGTGTCGTTGTGCCCGTCGGGATGCTCCAGCTCGACCGACAGGCAGTGCGCGACGACCTCGTCGCCGGGCTGCCAGGCATGGACGCCCGTGCCGGTGCGCAGCACGACGCCGGCCAGGTCCGAGCCGACGACGTGGTACGGCAGGTCGTGCCGCTTGGCGAGCGGCGACGTCTTGCCGTACCGCTCGAGGAATCCGAACGTCGACATCGGCTCGAAGATCGACGTCCACACCGTGTTGTAGTTGATCGCGCTCGCCATGACGGCGACCAACGCCTCGCCGGGACCCAGCTCGGGTACGGGCACCTCGTCGACGTGGAGGCTCTTGCGCGGGTCCTTGTCGCTGGTGTCGAGGCCCTCGAACATGTCCGTCTCGTCCTTGCGGACCGTCACGGCGCGATAGGAGTCGGGGATCTCGATGGACGCGAAGGCCTCGGCCGGGGTGTCGCCGGCGACGATGGCGTCCCGGATCTCTTTCATGCCTTCTCTTCCGTCGCCTGGGCTTCCGAGTTGGGTTCGACGAGTTCGACGAGCACGCCACCGGCGTCCTTCGGATGGATGAAGTTGATCAGACTGTTCGCCGTTCCGCGATGCGGCTCGTCGTAGAGCAGCGTGATCCCTCGATCGCGGAGGACCGCGGAGACCTTCTCGAGGTCGGTGACCCGATAGGCGAGTTGCTGGATGCCCTGGCCGCGCCGGGCCAGGAACTTGCCGATCGGGGAGTCCGCTCGCAGCGGCGCCATCAGCTGGATGCACGCGTCGGAGTCCCCGATGGCGAGCATCGCCTCGCGGACGCCCTGGTCCTCGTTCACCTCTTCGTGTACGGCATGCAATCCGAACGTCTCGGCATAGAACCGCAGTGCCTCGTCGAGGTCGGGCACCGCGATGCCGACGTGATCGATCGCGGTCAGCAGATGAGCTGGAACCATGTGCTGGTCTCCTCCTCTGGTGCTGAGTGCGTCGTCTCATCGTGCCGTTGACCGACGTCGGATACGAGCCCGTGTGAGGCGTATGACACCTCACAGCACGTCAAGTACAGGCCACCGAACCCTAGGTATGGTCGACACTGTGACCATGATGACTGGATCTGTGATCGTTGCGGGTGCTCGTACGCCCATCGGCCGCCTGCTCGGCGGGCTGAAGGGGTTCTCCGGAGCCGAGCTCGGCGGGGTGGCGATCAGAGCCGCTCTGGAGCGGGCGGGCGTGCCGCCGGAGCAGGTCGAGTATGTCGTGATGGGCCAGGTGCTCCAGGCCGGCGCCGGTCAGATCCCGGCCCGCCAGGCCGCCGTCCACGCGGGCGTACCGATGTCGGTGCCGGCGATAACACTCAACAAGGTCTGTCTCTCCGGCCTCAACGCGATCGCGTACGCCGACCAGCTGATCCGGGCGGGGGAGTACGACATCATCGTCGCCGGCGGCATGGAGTCGATGACCAACGCCCCGCACCTGCTGCCGAAGTCGCGGTCGGGATTCAAGTACGGCGACGTCACGATGAACGACCATATGGCGCTCGACGGACTCTGGGACGCCTTCAGCGACCAGGCGATGGGCGCGCTTACCGAGCAGTGCAACGCCGAAGGACTCAAGCTGACCCGCGAGGAGCAGGACGAGTTCTCCGCTCGGTCGCACCAGCGGGCCGCGCTCGCCTGGAAGAACGGTGTGTTCGACGACGAGGTGACGCCGGTCGAGGTGCCCAACCGGCGTGGTGAGCCGACCTGGGTCCGCGAGGACGAGGGCATCCGGAGCGACACGACGACCGAGGCGCTCTCCAAGCTGCGGCCGTCGTTCGCCAAGGACGGCACGATCACCGCCGGCTCCGCGTCGCAGATCTCCGACGGTGCCTGCGCCGTGATCGTCATGAGCAAGGCCAAGGCCGACGAGCTCGGACTCACCTGGCTGGCCGAGATCGGGCCCTGGGCAAGCGTCGCCGGTCCGGACTCGACCCTGCAGATGCAGCCCGCCAACGCGATCGCCAAGGCCTGCGAGCGCGAAGGCATCGCGCCGGCCGACCTCGACCTGGTGGAGATCAACGAGGCGTTCGCGG
>DATFRX010000006.1:0-20280 GCA_035262905.1 Nocardioidaceae bacterium | reverse complement strand
ACTTCCGACATAGCGGTGTCCTTTCCTAGGTGTCACGAGCTTTGACCGGCTGGGAGCCACAAACTCATCGGCCGCGCTGTGGGGTAACGAGGTAACCCTTCGACCTCGATGAGTACGTCCTCGGCGCACTACGCGCCGGCGCCCGCGGCTTCCTGCTCAAAGACGCCGGGCCGGAGCTCCTCGTGCAGGCCATCCACGCGGCGGCCACCGGGGACGCGCTGATCGCCCCCAACGTCACCCGCCGGCTGCTGGCGACCTTCGCCGACCAGGCGCCGGTAGTACCGGTCCAGCCCATCGACCAGCTCACCGACCGCGAGGAGGAGGTGCTCGCGCTGGTAGCACGGGGCCGGACCAACGCCGAGATCGCCACCGAGCTCTTCGTCGGCCTGAGCACGGTCAAGACCCACGTCGCATCGTTGATGACCAAGCTCGGCGCCCGCAACCGCGTCGAGATCGCCATGTGGGCGCACGACACCAGACGCGTGAGAGCCGATTAGTGGGTACAGATCGCAGCGTAGGCACGTGGGGTTCGGTAGCCCAGCGATGAGTGCGGCCGGTCATGGTCGTACTCCTCATTCCAGTCGCCGAGAACGCCCACTGGCATCAGGAGCTTGACGCCTGGCACGACGCATACACGCCCGCAGCGAGCAGTGAGTAGCTCCACGCCGACTACAACATGGGCCCCAGGCACTCCTCAGGCACAAACACTCGGAAACAGTGGCAGGTGGCTGGACATGGTCGGACTGAGATCACGACCGGGCAGTGGTGCATCGTTGCTGGCCAGCGGCGGGTTTCGGGGTGTTGCTGCTGGTGGTGGCAGGTGTTGGATTCGAACCAACGAAGGCATTGCCGACGGTTTTACAGACCGCTCCCTTTGGCCGCTCGGGCAACCTGCCAGGGATCCGAGCCGCGGTTGTCTCCCCACGGACGGAGCGCGGACACGATAGCGCAAAGGCGACACTGATCGCCCACCCGCCTGTACAGGGTAGTCAGATGCCGGACCGCCAGGTCCAGCGTCCGCCAAGCAGGGTGCCGGCGACCGGCATCGTGCGCAGTTGGTCGGGCGAGGCGGTCATGGGGTCGTGGTCGACAATGACGAGGTCGGCCGGGGCATCGTCGGCGATCGGCAGGCCACTGGGTACGGAGGCGGCCAACGCCGTCTCGATCGGGATGGCCTGCTCAGGGTGCCAAAGCGGGCGGCCGTCGCGGGACCGATGGGTGGCGGCGGCGATGGCGAGCCAGGGGTCGAGGGGTGCGACCGGGGCGTCGGACCCGAGGGTGAGGGTGGCGCCGGCGGCGAGCAGATCGGCGTAGGCGAACGCGCGGTCGGTGCGGCCGGACCAGTAATGATCGGCCACGTCGCGGTCGTCCATCGCATGCTCGGGCTGGACGCTGGCGGTGACGCCCAACGCCGCGAAGCGCGCTAAGTCTGCTCGGCTCAGCAGTTGGGCGTGCTCGATCGAGCCGCGGGCGCCGACCGTCTCGAAGGCGTCGAGGGCGAGCGTGTTGGCCCGGTCGCCGATCGCGTGGATCGCGGGCACGATGCCATTCGACCAGGCCTGACGCATCAGCGGGACGAGCTCATCAGGCGGCACGCAGAGGTCGCCGTGGGTTTGGTCGCCGTCCAGACCCGGGTAGGGATCGGCGCAGTAGGCGGTACGCGTGTTCAGTGCTCCGTCGGTCAACACCTTCAGTGGGCCCATCGTGACCAGGCCATCCGTGCCGGGCACGACGTCGCCGGTGCGCAGGCCGCGATCGACAGCGGAATCGAGCAGCGGCGCATAGACACCGCACGCGACCCGGAGCGAGTCGACGCCGGCAGCGGCCCGCCGTACCCAGGCGTCGAGCGACCACGGCGCCTCCAGATCCACGATGCCGACCACGCCACGCGAGGCCGCGGCCCGAGCGGCGTCGGCGACCCAGCCCTCGAGCGTGTCCAGAGGCACGGCCCGCGACTGGGTCAGGACCGGGAACCACTCGGTCTCGCGAAGCAGCCCGGTCGGATGGTCGGCGACGCCGTACCGCCGAGCGGCTGCCGCGTTCACCCAACCGCAATGCAGATCACCACTGGCGAGTACGACCGGGACGTCCGGTGCGACGGCGTCGAGCAGATCGCGATGCGGTTCGTCCGGCCAGAGTCCGTCGCGGAAGCCGAAACCCTCCAGGTTCAGCCCGGCGGCCGGTGGATCCGAGCGGACTCGCTGGCCGACCAGCCGAACCACCTCGGCCGCCGACTCGGCTCGGGACAGGTCGAGCCGCCCACGCGCCAGGGCCCACTGCTCGAAGTGCACATGCCGATCCCACAGGCCCGGGAGCACCCACCGTCCGGCCAGGTCGACCGTCTCGTCGACAGCGTCGGACGCAGCATCGACCGCGACCACGGCGCAGCGGCCGGCGCGGATGACGATGTCGCGGACCTCGCCGGTGGGCACGAGCCGCGCCGACCGCAGCCGCAGGGTGGATGAGCCGTCCATCGGCCAGACCCTAGACGAATCAGGTCAGGGTGCCGCCGCTGAGCCGGAGGGTCTGGCCGTAGTCCGGGTCGGTGAGCGCCGGCCGATCGAACCGGAACGGCGCGATCGGGTAGGCCGTCTCGCCCTCGATGGCCAGCTCGGCGAGGATCTTGCCGATCAGACTGGCGAACTTCGCGGCATGACCGGCGCCGGCGGTGACCAGCAGCCGGGGCTCGTCAGGAACCGCGCCGATCAGCAGCTCACGATCGGGCGGGCTGTCGTAGACGCAGGCCTTCGAGTAGCGCTCGCGCCCGGCCGCTCCGGGCAGCCGCTCCCGAAGGAACTCGGACACCTCCGCCGTCATCTCCGGGTCCGGCTCCCACGACCGGGTCTCCTGCGTGACGAACCGGCCGGCCATGTCGCGGGCCGCCTTGACTGCGCCATCCGCATCGGCCGGGAAGCCGTAGAACACCTGCTCCGCGTGCCAGATCCACACCGGCCAACGGTCCGAGCCGAACCGGTCCGGCTCGTCGACGTCGAAGTACGTGCCCTGCTCCTGGCTCAGAATCAGCGGCAGGTCGACACCGGCGGTCGCGAGCAGTGGCGGGCTCCATGCCCCGGCACACACGACGACCGTGTCGGCGCGGAACGTCTCATCGGCGGTGTGGACGGCGATGTCGTCGGCCGGCTCGATGGCGAGCACCGGTGTCCGGTCGCGAAACGTCACGCCACCGGCCCGGGCGAGCCCGACATGCGCAGCGTTGGCGCGACCGAGATCGAGCACCCCGGCCTCGGGATGGAACAACCCGACGGTTTCCGGCGGCAGCCGCCACTCGGGCCAGCGCCGGATGATGTCGGCCCGGTCGAGCTCCTCGTACGGCAGGCCGACGTCGCCCATCGAACGACCGAAGACCGCCAGCTCGTCGGCGCCGAGCGTGCCCTCGGCGGCGAGATTGAGGCAGCCCGGCAGGGTCAGCAGCGACTCGCCGGCCGCCTGCTCCACGTGCCGCCAGGTCTCGTACATGGCCGGCGTGAGGACCGTGTAGTCGGTCGAGTGGTAGCAGTGCCGAATGATCCGGCAGTGGTCCTCCGACGCTCCCCACGGATGGCCGAGCTCGTACTGCTCCAGCACCAGCACGTCACCGTCGCCGAACCGGCTCAGCCAGTACGCCGCCGCGGTGCCCAGTCCGCCGGCGCCGATGACGATCTGGCGGTAGCGGGTCGACGATGTGGATGCCATGTCAGCAGGGTCCTACGACTCGGCGCGGGTCTTGACGCCGTCGGCCTCCATCTGCAGGTAGGACCGGATCCGAGTGCCGAGCAGGCGCCCGAACATTCCGGACAGCGGCCCGGTCATCTCGAAGGTCAGCCGAGCTGTCACGCCGCCTGCGGCCGGCTCCACCTCGTGACTTGCGACCATCGTCATGCCGGCCGTGCGGGCGACCCAGACGAACGAGCGAGCCGGCTCGGCCTCGGTCACCTCCCAGACCGCGGCGCGCAGCTTCGGCTGCTTGACCCGGACCCGGCTGCCGACGCCGAACTCACCGTCGTCGAGCCGGCGGAGCGACTCCATCGACTCGGTCCACTCCGGCCACCGCTCGACGTCGATCCAGGTCGACCAGATCCGATCGGGATCCGCCGCGATGTCGACGGTCGTCTCGTACTCCATCTGTCCCTCCACTCCCGGCACGCACCCCCGACGCTCCCCGGGCAAGTACGCGGACCGGAGCCGAAGGTACACCGAGAGCGCCGCCCTGCCTACGCTGTCACGTCGCGTCGGCTGATGCTCACCGAGGCGATCCCGGCCGCAACGGCCACGTAGACCGCGACCGTGGCGAAGGCACGAGTCGCGTCGACGTCGGGCGTCCCACCGGCGATGAAGGCCTCCAGCAGCAGTCCCGGGAAGACCTGGCTCGCCGGATCCCAAGCGTCCTGCAGCAGGTGCTCGAACGGGCCGGCCCAGGCGATGCCCACTGCGAGCGCGACCGGCACCGAGCGGGTCAGGACCGCCAGCAGCATGCCGAGGATCGCGTAGCCGGTCACCCAGAACAGCACCGCGCCGTAGTCGGCGATCCCGGCGGACAACCCGTCCAGGCTCATCCACGCACTGGTGTCGACGTTCTGCGAGGGCGCGATCAGCCGCGCTGCGATCCAGGTGAGCACCAGCGTCACGGCGAGGACGACGCCGGAGTACGCCAGCAGGGCGGCCATCTTGCCTGCCAGCAACCGGATCCGCGCGGGCTGCCGCAGGACCATTGTGCGGAAGGTGCCGCGGCCGAACTCGATCGCGACCGCGCCCACGAACACCACGAACATGAAGAACCCGGCGAACGACGCGGCCCGGCGGAACACGTCGGTGCCGCCACCGGCGTCGGCCAGCGACTCGAGGGTCAGATCCTGTCCGGTCGATCCGGGCCCGGCCGGGTCGGCGCCGAGCAGCACGATCGCCGCTCCGCCGACCGCCACGACGACGACGGCCAAAGCGGTCAGGAGCAGCACTCGGTGGCGAAGCAGCTTGACCAGCTCGCCACGAAAGGCGCGGATCATCGGTCTCCTCCTTGGACGGTCGCGAGGTAGTGCGATTCGAGAGTCGGGCGCTGCAGGTGCAGCTCGGCGAGGACGATGCCCGCGTCGATGGCCTCCCGGTTGAGGGCGACCGCGGCCGCTCGTGGATCGTCGTGATCGAGCTGGACGGTCAGCTCCGCCTGTTGCCGGTCGGCGTCGAATCCCGCCGTACGCACCAGGGCGGCGAGCCGGTCGAGATCGTCCGACCGCTCCGGCGCCAGCGAGAGCACCGGCGTCACCTCGGCGAGGAATCCCTCGGATGGTCCCTGGTAGCGCATCGCGCCGTGGTCGATGACGATCAGCCAGTCGCAGACCTGCTCGACTTCGCTGAGCAGGTGTGACGACACCAGGACGGTCCGGTCGTCGTGGGAGATCTCCGCGATCAGATCGCGCATCTCGTTGATGCCGGCCGGATCGAGCCCGTTGGTCGGCTCGTCGAGCACGAGCAGCTCCGGTTCGCCGATCAGTGCGGCCGCGATTCCGAGGCGCTGCTTCATGCCGAGGGAGTACTGCCCGAACCGATCACCGCCACGAGCGGACAGCCGTACGAGATCGAGCAACGCCGGAATCTGGCCGGGATCGTGGCCGCCGAGCTCGGCGACGACCCGGAGGTTCTCGACGCCGGTCAGGCCTGGCCAAAACGCCGGACCCTCTACCAGCGCACCAACCCGATCGAGGTAGGAGCTGGGCTGATCCAGTGGATGTTCGAGGACGGTCCCGGTCCCCGAGGTCGGTCGCACCAGGCCGAGCAGCATGGCCATGGTGGTGGTCTTGCCGGCGCCGTTCGGACCGATGAAGCCCGCGACGACACCGCGTGGAATCTCCAGGCTCAGGCCGTCGACCGCGACCTGCGAGCCGTAGCGCTTGGTCAGGCCCTCGACGGCGACGACGGGCGGGCGGTCGTCGACTGCGTGTATGGCTGTCATGAGATCCACGATCACGTCGCCGACCGCGTACGTCGTCCGGCGACGGCGGTATCTCCACGTACCCCAACGGGCGTACGAGCCGGGCTTCTACACTGGCTGCCGCACTTGATTACTCGATCGCAGAAGGAGACGCCCCATGGCCGGCGACTCGTCGTTCGACATCGTGAGCAAGGTCGACCGGCAAGAGGTCGACAACGCGCTCAACCAGACCGCCCGCGAGATCTCGCAGCGGTTCGACTTCAAGAACACCGGCGCGTCGATCCAGTGGCAGGGCGAGGACGGCGTCGAGATGAGCGCGAACGCCGAGGACCGGACGCTCGCGATCCTCGACGTGTTCAAGAGCAAGCTGATCAAGCGCGGCATCTCGCTCAAGGCCCTCGACACCGGCGACCCCCGTCCGTCCGGCCGGGAGGTCAAGATCGCCGCCAGCATCAAGCAGGGCATCGCCCAAGACCAGGCCAAGCAGGTCAGCAAGCTGATCCGCGACGAGGGACCCAAGGGCGTCAAGGTCCAGATCCAGGGCGACGAGCTCCGCGTCTCGTCGAAGAAGAAGGACGACCTGCAGCAGGTCATCG
The DNA here is from genome assembly GCA_035262905.1 of Nocardioidaceae bacterium. Taxonomy (GTDB): domain Bacteria; phylum Actinomycetota; class Actinomycetes; order Propionibacteriales; family Nocardioidaceae; genus DATFRX01. Next base: position 13,761 of record DATFRX010000006.1, on the reverse strand, counting down.
CACTGGTCAAGGGCGAGGATCTCGACTTCGCGGTGCAGTTCGTCAACTATCGGTAACTCGTTGAGCGTGATCGTCGGTGTCGAGTGACCGAGCGCTTGGACCGCCGCCCAGGCAATCCCACTCATCCCCCGCCGTCGGGGCGGCGGTCGGGGGACCTCCGAGCGCCGCTAGCAGTCGTCCTGTCTCCAGCCAAGCTGCTCGTAGACCCACGGTTCGGCCGTCTGGTCTAGGGCGGCGACCGGATAGGTGTAGGTGGCCTGGGCCATGTCGCCATCCACCTCTACCTCGAGCGAGCGGATCGGAGTCGGGCCGTAGGTCTCCCGGGCAGCCGCGACCATGAGCGCGAACTCGTCTCGGCTGAGCCGGTCCTGGCAGCGAGCCGATAACAGCGCGTATGCGGCTTCGGCGTCGCCGCCAAGATACGCCTCGCTATAGTCCTCCACCGCGGCCCGGAGAGCGACATCAGCGGTACGGAAGCGACCGCCCACGCCCCCGTCGCCATCGGCGGCCCATCGCAGGGTCGCGGCGACCGCGACCAGGAGGGCGACAGCCGCGAACGCGGCCACGGCTTGCTTCATCGCCAAGAGTGTCTCGCTCGGTGCTGAGCGACCGCAAGGGCACTGCTCGGCCAGCTCCCGGCGGCCACCGTGACGGACTACGCGACAACAAAGAAGCGACCCCCGCATGCGCTGCGGGGGTCGTCCGCGCAGCCCTTGAGCAAGCGAACAGTGCCCTAGCGACCGCTACAGCGTTCGGCCGGATCGCCGCGGCCGGAGGTGCAACGCCCACACGGCCAGTGGACGGCGTGGATCTGCTGGGCGAGCCGCCGCCGATGGGCCGCTCGCTGCTGCTGGAGTCACCGAAGGACGGTCGCGTCATCGACGTTCGCCAGAACGTATCGCAGGGCGTCCTCCCGGTCGATGAGGCGCAGCCGGTAGCACGCTTCGCTGCCGTGGAACTCCACGACGTCGTTCGGAGGCGCGCGTCGCAGGCGACTGCGGGTGAACTCGCGTGGCGGCGGATCCTTCAGGCTCGGCCGCGGGCTGAGTTGGACGTTCGACCGACGCCGCTAAAACTGCTCAACGCGTTGAGCAGTGGCTGCCGTCGATGTCGTGGTCGATCAGCAGCACGACCGGGCTGGCGTATTCGACAGTCGCGTACTGACGCGCAATGACGCGCAGGTATCTGCACAGGTCAGAGGAGTACGGGCGGTATAGCCACAGGTGAGCGCCACGACAGGCGCAGTTCGTCAACTATCGCTGACCGGCGGCCCTCCGGGTTAGGCTGTTGCAGGCCCTGCTACGAGCTCCCGCCCGCATCGCTTCGCGGCACGGCGCAGACGTCGCGAGCGAGGAGCTGATGTGCCGCCATCCGATTCCACCGACCTCGATTCACCGCCCTCGATCGACCAGGTGCATGTGATCGGTGCCGGTCCGGTCGGGCTCCTGATGACGGCGCTGCTCCAGCCGCTCGAGGGGGTGTCGGTCCAGCTGTACGAGAAACGCGACGAGTACACGCGAACGCGGATGGTGCAGCTCGCGCCGTACCTCGTCGCCGACACCGTCGAGGCCTACCAGGCCGACTCGATCGATGCAGACGGTATCGCGGCGCTCTTCGATCCGCGGGAGCTCGAGGACGGCATCGCGTTCCGCAAGTCGCTCCCGACCGACCTCACCACGCTGCTTCGCGACTGGGAGCTGGGCTTCTGCCCGCTCAACCAGATCGAGCAGGCGGTCAGCGATCTGATCGACGAACGCACCTCGCATCCGGTGCTGCGCATCAACGGTGTCGTCACCGAAGCCGATGCGATCGAGATGCTCAAGCCCGGAAGCCTCGTGGTCGACTGCACGGGCAGACGGTCACTGCTTCGCGATCGCCTGTCGACGAGCGACGACGACCAGGACGACGAGCCGAACACCCTCAAGGTCCGGCTCGAGTACGCGCTCGTCATCACGTTCCTGTACGGCCAGTCCTACGACTGCAACGAGTACTGCAAGTACTACAAGAACGCCGAGAACACGAAGTACAAGTTCATCCCGATGGTGCACCGCACCCACTACGACGGCAGCGTCAGCCATGTGACCGGGATCGTCACCATCACCCAGGAGGAGTACGAGGCGATGCCGTCGCGGTTCGACGGCGAGTGGCTGCGCGCCAACTTCCCGGGCGTCGCCGATTCGATGGAGACCTTCATCGACAAGATCCGGCAGGAGACCAACGGCGAGATCATCGGCGACTTCGACATCGTCCGCATCCCGCTCGACCTCTATCGGGCCCGCAACGCGACCAACCGGGAGTGGCTACGATTTCGCCAGGACGGCCATCCGCTCGCCGGCTCGCCGGTGTTCCTCGCCGGCGACTCCGCGATCGGCTCGCCCTACTTCCAGTCGATCTCGCTCGGCTTCGAGTGCGCGACGAACCTGGCCGGGCTCATCACGCAGCGCGACCTCCCGCTCCGCGATCTGCTCGACCGCTATGAGCTGTACATGTACAAGCAGTGGCTCCGGGTCTACATGCGCAGCAAGATGATCAAGCACAACAAGGACCTCTTCGAGACCCTCGACGACCCGTACGCCACGTTGGAGAAGCTCCACATCTACTAGGCCGCTGGGACGGGACCAAAGTCCCACAAACAGCAGGACCTTCTTGAGTAGTGAGCATTCCGGCCGATTCATAAGGTTCTCGGCGTAACGACCGACACGCCTCGTGCCCTGGTCGAGCAGGCGGCAGCCCCACGCCTGGCCCATCCCGATCCACCGCTACCGCGTGCTTCGCGGGTGGACTCGGATGCCCCCGGACCGACGGCGGTCGCCGGCTTCGCCCGAGCACCGGCCAGTTCACCAGGAAGGATCACGACTCACATGCAGAAGACGATCTCGGGGGCCGCCACCGCAGCGGTGCTCGGCACGGCGCTGTTGCTCGCACCGACCAGCGCGTCCGCCGACGGAACCGTCACGATCACGCCGAGCAGCAACCTGCTCAACACCGAGGAGACCCGCACCGCCGGCCACGTGGACTTCGGCGACCACAGCCTCCACGTGTGGACCGAGGGTGCAACCAGCAACGACAAGGCGGCCGGCTACTTCCCGGTCCAGATGCCGCTGGCCGACGTCGGCGAGCCGAGCATGGTCTGGCGGTTCAACGACGCGGCGCTGCCGGCGGTCCCGGGCCAGCAGATCGTGTTCGACGCCGACAACGTCGACGGCAACAACAACGACTACAACGTCCTGGTCGGCGAGCCGGTGTACGGCAACGTCTGGTGGCTGACCGGCGGCTCGTCGCAGACTGCCAAGGACGCCGACCCGTCCGGCGCCCAGAACGGCGGTAACGGATCGGAGTGGTTCGGCACCCTCGAGCAGTGGCGTGCGGCGCTCCCGAACGCGCAAGTCTTGGCGGGCGGGTTCTCGCTCGGCAGCGGGGTGCACGGCGACGGCACCCTGGTCTCGATGACCTACGGCACCACGACGTACGAGTTCGCCCAGGACACGGTCGTCCAGCCGAGGTTCATCCACAGCGCGACCAAGACCTGCGGCACCATCAGCACCCAGGTCCGGGTGAGCGACATCCCCGCGGGCGCCATCGCCGACCCGGAGTTCTACGACTTCAAGGTGACGGTGACCAACCGCCGGACCGGCGAGACGGTGACGGGTGACAACGGACGGCTCCGTCCCGGCCAGTCGAGCTCGTTCCTCCGCAAGTTCGGCGAGGACTCCGGCGCGCGCGACGTTCGGATCCTCAAGGACGGCGAGCAGGTCCGGCTCGTCCGCGTCGCGACCGACTGCCGCTGACCTCAGCGGTCGCCCTGACCAGCCGGCACCGGAGTGCGAGCCTCCGGCAGGGCACCAAGTGGCCCGACTGACCGTCAGGTCACCAGCAGCCGCATCACCAGATCCGGCCACAGCGAGGTGACCACGAGCGCGGCCAGGGTGAGCCCGAGCGCGGATCGCACCCAGGTCTCGCCGGTGCCGATCGACACGACCGGAGTCCGCGCGTCGTCGGGCACCGGCGCGACGACCACGGCGAGGAACCGCAGGTAGTAGGCGAGACCGATCATCACGTTGATCGCCATCACGACCGCCAGTGCGCCGTCGCCGTAGAACACGACCGGGCGCAGCGCGACGTACTTCGCGAGCAGGCCGATGATCGCCGGTGGGAACCCCGCGAGGGCGAGCAGTCCGGCGACCAGCGTCACGCCAGCCAGCCGGTCGGTTCGCAGCAGTCCGCGGAAGGTCTCGATGTCGGTACGGCCCAGGCGCGCCTTGACGTGGGCGACGACGGCGAACGCCGCGAGGTTCGCGATCGCGTAGATGCCGAGGTAGCGGACCGCGGCCTGCAGCCCGTTGTCGGCCGATCCCGGGTCGCCGGCGAGCAGCGCGACCATCGGCGCGACGACGAACCCGGCCTGGGCCACCGACGACCAGGCAAGCAGCCCGACCGCATCGGTCTGGCGAAGCGCGGCGATGTTGCCGATCGTCATCGTCAGCCCGGCGATGATCGCGACCAGCGGGCTCCACAGGTCGACCAACGGCCCGAACGGTCCGCTCAGCACGAGCAGCAGACCGGCGATTCCGGCGGCCTTCGAGACCACCGAGAGGTAGGCCGCGACCGGCACCGGTGCCCCGGCGTACGTGTCCGGGACCCACATGTGGAACGGCACGGCGCCGATCTTGAACACCAGGCCGGCCAGGGTGAGGATCACGCCGGTACGTAGCACCGACGCCGGCTCGGCCCCGCTCTGTACCTCGAAGCGGATGCCGTCGAAGAAGACGCTGCCGGTGACGCCGTAGATCATCGAGACGCCCATCAGCGTGATCGCGGTGGCGGTCACCGACGCCAGATAGAAGGTCCACGACGATCGTGCCGCCGGTCGATCACCACGCCGCAGCGCCACCAGGGCGATCGACGGCAGCGAGACCAACTCCAGCGAGACGACCAGCGACACCAGATCGCGAGACGCCGCCAGCGTGAGCGCGCCGCCGACCGAGCTCAGCAGCAGGAAGTGGAACTCGCCTGGCGGCATCGCGGCGTCGTCGGCGTGTGCGGCGGCCATCAGGACGACCACCACGGCGCCGGCCAAGATGATCCACCACAGCGCGATCGTGAAGTCATCGACCTCGAAGCTGCATTGCACCGGGTTCGCCAGGGCCTGCTGGCCGGTCAGCTGGGTGCACATGGTCTCGCGGTGACCACCGCTCAGACCCGCGGCCGCCACGGCAGCCCCGACGAGAGCGACCAGGCTGCCGGCCGTACCCAGCATCCATGACCGGACACCGGCGAACGCGTCGCCGAGCAGCAGCGCGACGCCGGCCACGCCCACGATCAGCGCCGGGCTCAGCGCCAGCCAGTCGAAACCCGTCAGGCTCATCGGACGCCTCCGATGATCCACGGCACCGCCTGGCCGATCGGCCCACTCAGGATCCCCGGGATCAACCCGAGCGCGACGATGGAGACGACCAGGACGCCGGTGACCACCGTCTCCTCCCGATCCAGATCAGCGTCCGGATCAACCTCCGCCTCGTCATCCGCCGCGACTCGAGTGAGACGATCCGGCACTTGGGCCGCGACGATCCGCCCACTCGCATCGGATCCTCGGTCGCCAGGTAGCGGATCGTCGGAGCCCAAGTGACGGATTGTCTCGGCGGGGGCAGGCTGGCCCTGCAACAAACGGCGGATCAGGCCGGAGAAGTACGCGGTGGTGAGGATGATGCCGAGGGCGGCGATGCCGAGCAGGGTCCAGGCGCCGGCGTCGTTCATCGTGGGGCCGGTCTCGTAGGCCGCTCGCAGCGCGAGCATCTCACCCCAGAAGCCGGCCAGGCCCGGGACGCCCATGCTCGCGATGCAGCCGAAGGCGAACGCGACCGCCAGCCACGGCGTACGCGCATAGAGGCCCGATCCCAGGGCGCGGAGGTCGCTGCTGCCGTGGCGCTCCTTGAGCCAGCCGGCCAGGAAGAACAGCAGCCCGGTGATCAGGCCGTGCGCCACGCTGATGAACACGGCGGCCGCGAGTCCGGACGCGGTGAGCGTGCCGATCGCCAGCGCGACGAAGCCCATGTGGCCGACGCTGGAGTAGGCGATCAGCCGTTTCAGGTCGGTCTGCCGCAGACAGGCGAGCGAGCCGTAGACGATGCCCACCACGCCGAAGGCGGCCAGCCACGGCCCGATCTGCTCGGTCGGCACCGGCAGGATCCCGACCAGGATCCGGACGTAGCCGTAGGTGCCGAGCTTCAGGAACACCCCGGCGAGCAGCACCGAACCCACGGTCGGGGCCTTGGCATGCGCGTCGGGCAGCCAGATGTGCAGCGGCCAGACCGGCGTCTTGACCGCGAGACCGATGGTGATCGCGACCGCCAGCAGCAGGTTGATGGTGCCGGTGAGCGGCGGCGCCTGCAGCGTGAGGGTGTCGATCTGCAGCGTGCCGACCTGCCAGGCGATGCCGATGAACCCGACGAACATCAGCGCCGAGCCGAGGACGGTGAAGAGCAGGAACCGGGTCGCGGCCCGCCGCCGACCGACCGGATCATGCGGGTCGCCCCACCCGGTGATCACGAACCACATCGGCACCAGGGCGAGCTCGAAGAAGATGAAGAACAGCACCAGGTCGAGGGAGGTGAAGACGCCGAGCGACGCGGACTCGATGACCAGAACCAGCATGATGAGGATCCGCCGGTCGGGCAGCGCCGCCTCGTCGCTGGCCGGCGGCCGGGCCAGCGACAGGCAGCAGAGCCCGGACAGCACGGTCGTGAGCAGGACCATGCAGTACGAGATGCCGTCCATGCCGAGGTGCCAGTGGATCTGGAGCGCCGGCACCCACTCGTAGTCGACCTCGCCGGCGTGGACCGTCGTCGCGCCGCGGCTCATCCAGACCACCACGGCCGCCAGCAGGGACAGCACCGATACGCCGGCTCCGATCCGCGCCGCGTGGATCGGCGTCCAGTGCGTGCCCTGCCACCAGATCAGCAGCGCGGCGAACCCCGGAGCGACCACGATCAGCGTCAGCAGGTTCATCCGGCCGACACCCCCGCGAGTACGGCCGCCACCGCGACGCCGACGACTGCGACCGTGACGTAGGTCTGGACATTGTGGTTCTGCGCCCATCGCAGCAGCCGGGACGCGGTCATCGCGCTGGTCGACGCACCGCGTACATAGGCGTCGACGATGTCGCGATCGCTACGCAGGACCAGGTCGGCGGCGCGCAGGGTCGGCCGGACCGCGATCCGGTTGTACAGGGCGTCGATGCCGAACTCCCGGGCCAGCACGGGTCGGAGCGGACCGAGCCAGGTCGCCGGATCGCCGGTGCGGCCGAGCAGCCAGGTCAGGCCGACCACGACGATGAGGATCACCGTGCTCGTCACGGCGATCCACGCGTGCACCGGCTCGGCTTCGGCGCCGCCGAGCCAGCCGGGCTCGAGGACGGCGACTCCCAGGAGCACCGTGGGGACCGCCAGCGCGACCATCGGCCACCGCATCAGCCCCGGCGCCTCGTAGGCCTCGACGTCGCCCCGCCGCTCACCGGCGAACACGAGCAGCCACGCCCGGGTCGCATAGGCCGCTGTCAACGCGGCGGTGACGAGGGCCGCGGCGACGATCAGCTGTCCGAGCCAGATCGGCGCCGGGCTCGTGCCAGTCTGCGTCGCGTCGTAGGCCGCTCCGACGATCGCGTCCTTGGTGAAGAACCCCGACAGCGGCACCAGGCCGGCCAGCGCCGCCAGGCCCAGGGTGGTGGTCCAGAAGGTCCATGGCATCACGCGCCGCAGGCCGCCCATGTCGGCGAACGCCGTCGATCCCACGGCCTGCGCGACCGCACCGGCGGCCAGGAACAGCAGGGCCTTGAAGGCGCCGTGCGCGATCAGGTGGCTGATCGCCGCGACGACACTGCCGACCGACAGCGCCGCGAACATGTACGCGAGCTGACTCACCGTCGACCAGGCCAGCAACCGCTTGAGGTCGTCCTGGGCGAGTGCGAAGGCGGCCGCCATCAGCATCGTGACGACCGCGATCAGGCCGACCGCGATCGTGGCGGTCTCGCTGTCGGCGAACAGCGGCTGCATCCGGGCGACCAGGTAGACCCCGGCCGCGACCATCGTCGCCGAGTGGATCAGCGCGCTGACCGGCGCCGGTCCGGGCATCGCGTCCGGAAGCCAGGTGTGCAAGGGGACCTGCGCCGATTTGCCGACCGCCGCGAGCAGCATCAGCAAGGCGGCCACAGTGATCGTCGTCGACGACAGCTCGCCGGTCGCGGCAGCATTGAGCACGTCGCTGATCTGGTAGCTGCCGGTCGCCTGGCCGAGGACGATGATCGCGATCAGCAGCCCGACGTCGGCCGTCCGCGTCATGAGGAACGCCTTGGCCGCACCGTCCCGCGCGTCGGCCCGCTCCGAGTAGTGGGCGATCAGCAGGTAGGAGCAGACACCCATCATCTCCCAGCCGATGAGCAGCACGAACAGGTCGTCGGCCACGACCACGGCGGCCATCGAGGCCGAGAACAGCGACACGATCGCGGCGTACGCCCGATAGCGCTCGTCGTCGGCGAGGTAGGCGACCGAGTAGATCTGGACCAGCAGTGCCACGCTCGCGGCGAGCAGCAGGAGGGCCGCCGAGATGGAGTCGGCCCGCAGCGCGAAGGACAGGGCCGGCGCCGTCAGGTTGCCCCAGGCATGTCCCCACGATCCGCCGACCGGCACGGCGTCGCCCAAGCGCGGCACCGCGACGGCGACTGTGACGATCCAGGTGATCGCCGCACCCCCGACGGCGACCAGCGCGGCGCGTACTCGATCGGCCATCGCCGCGCCGGCCACGGCCGCCAGCAGTGGCAGCGCGACGACCAGTACCAGCCCGATCACCGCGGCTCCCCCTCCCTGACGGTCGGCAGCTCCCACGACGGAGCCCTTGCCGGAAGTCCACTGCCCTCAACGGGTTGTGGACGTGGCGGCTCGGCGCCGACCCGGTCGACGTCGATGTGGCCGTAGGTACGGAACAGCCGCAGCACGATCGCGAGACCGAGCCCGATCTCCGCCGCGGCGAGGGCGATGATGAACAGGGTGAACACCTGACCCGACACGAGCACGTCTCGGAACCAGACGTCGAACGCGATCAGGTTGAGATTGGCGGCGTTGAGCATCAGCTCGACACCCATGAGCGCGAGCACCGCGTTTCGGCGTGCCAATACGCCGTAGACCCCGATGCCGAAGAGCGCGGAGCTCAACAGCAGCGGCCAGACGAGGGGCATCAGCCGCTCCCCTCGGGCGGACCCGAGCGTGCCGTCGCGGACTCGTCGATGGGATCGTCAGGACTGCGCCTGGACAGCACGATCGCGCCGACCAACGCGGCCAACAGCACGACGCTGACCACCTCGAAGCCCAGCACCCAGTGCCGGAAGATCGCGTCGCCCACCGGCTCCGCGGACCCGGCCGGCTCGCCTTCCACGTCGATCCGCTCACCGCGGAAGCCGTCCACCAGCACCACCGCGAGTACGGCGGCCGTCACGACACCGGCGAAGATCGCGACCGGGCGGTTGCGGGTGGTGATCGCGGACTCGGGGCCGGTCGGCGCGCGGGTCAGCATGAGCGCGAAGAGCAGCAGCACGACGACCGCGCCGACATAGATCAGCACCTGCACCCAGGCGACGAACTCCGCGGTCAAGAGCAGGTAGCAGCCGGCGAGCGAGCCGAGCGTGACGACCAGCCAGAGTGCCGCGTGGACCAGGTGATCGGTCGTGACGACCAGCACTCCGGAGCCGATCGCGAGCACCGACATCAGCAGGAACAGCACCTCGACCGTGCTCACGTCTCCTCCCCGGCCGAGTCGTCATGCTTCGCCGCCCGCTCGGCCGCCTTCCTCGCGGCCGCGACCTCCTTCGGCTCCTCGCCGCCGGGGTCGATCGCGGGAGGCGGCGGTACGGTCCACATCCAGTCGCGCAGCCGATCCCGCTCGTGGGTCAGCTCGAGGATGTCGTACTCGCCGTACTCGAACTCCGGCGTCCAGTGCAATGCGTCGAAGGGGCAGGCCTCGATGCAGATACTGCAGTACATGCACAGCGAGAAGTCGATCGCGAACCGGTCGAGCACGTTGTGACTGCGCTCGCGCCCGCCCTCGACCTGCGGCGGCGTGACCTCCTTGTGGGAGTCGATGTAGATGCACCACACCGGGCACTCGCGGGCGCACAGCATGCAGACGGTGCAGTTCTCCTCCTGCAGCGCGATCACGCCACGCGACCGGGGCGGGAGCTCAGGCTTGACGTCGGGGTACTGCGACGTGACCGAGCGCCGCATCAGGTTGCGAGCGGTGACCCGGAGACCACGCAGCAATCCACGTCCGATGCCACTCATGCGATCTTCACCGCCACCACGGTCGTGAGGGCCAACTGCAGCAGCACCACGGGTACGAGCACCTTCCAGGCCAGCGTGTTCAGCTGATCCTCTCGCAACCGCGGGAAGGCCACCCGGACCCAGATCACGACGAACGCGACCGCGCCGGTCTTGAGCAGCGTCCACAGCCAGCCGAAGTCGTCAGAGGCCGGGCCGTGCCAGCCGCCGAGGAACAGTACGGCGGTCAGCGCCGAGAGCACGACGATCCCGGCGTACTCGGCGAGCAGGAACATCGCGAACCGGATCCCGCCGTACTCGGTATAGGGGCCGAAGACCAGCTCCGAGTCGGCCACCGGCATGTCGAACGGCGGTCGCTGCAACTCGGCCAGCCCGGCGACGAAGAACACCACCGCGCCCGGCAGCTGCCACAGCAGCCACCACGGCTCCCACGCCTCGACGATTCCCGGTAGCGACAGGGTGCCGGCCGCCATCGCGACGCTCGAGGCGGCCAGGACGAACGGCAGCTCGTACGACATCAGCTGCACCGCCACCCGCATGCCGCCGAGCAGGCTGAACTTGTTGGCGCTGGCCCAGCCGCCCATCAGGGTGCCGAGGACGCCGACGCTGGTGACCGCGAGGACGAAGAACAGCCCGATGTCGAGGTCCTGACCGACCAGGCCCGGACCGAGCGGGATCGCGATCATCGCCACCAGGTAGGGCACCAGCGCCACGCCGGGTGCGATCGCGAAGACCGTACGATCCGCCGCCGCCGGTGCGACGTCCTCCTTCTGCACGAACTTGACCCCGTCGGCGACCAGTTGCGCCCAGCCGTGGAAGCGCCCGGCGTACATCGGACCGACCCGGGCCTGCATGTGCGCCATCGCCTTGTGCTCGGTCTGGCCGACCAGCAGCGGCAGCAGCAGGAACGCCGCGAGCACGGCGGCGCAGCGCAGTGCGACCTCGAACGCGTCAGCCATCGCGGCCGTCCTTGGCGCCCTCCGGATCGCGCGGCCCCCACTCGTCCGGGTCCGGGACACCGGGCGGGGCGATCCGGCGACGAGACGGCGCCTTGTCGGCGTCGGACTCGCCAGGCTCCTTGGCGCCCGGCCACGGCTTGACGACGCGGGACACGAGTACGAAGTCCTTGCGCAGCGGATGGCCCTCGAAGCCGTCGGGCAGCAGCAACGGCTCGGTCGCGCCGCCGACGAAGTCGATGCCGAACATCTCGTGCGTCTCACGCTCGTGCCAGGCCGACCCGGGGTAGACCTCCTGCAGCGTGTGGATCCGGGCCTGATCCCGCGGCAGCAGGGTCCGCAGCAGCAGGTGGTCGAAGGTTCGCTCGCCCGAGGCCGTCCGGCTCAGCTTGGCCAGATGGCACACCAGGCGGAAGCCGTCGTCGAGCTCGTCGACCGCGCTGAGCCAGTCGAAGAACTTGCAGCCGACGCCGTCGCGCAGCGCGATGGCACTCGGGACCCATCGGTGCGGCGCGACGTCGAGCGTCAGCGGCTCGAAAGCGTCGATCACCTCGGGCGGATCGCCGGCCGAGGCGGTCGTCACGGCGTCGACCGCGCGCTCGGCCCAGGTCATGTCGACTCCGGCGGCGCGGACTCGGGGGCAGGCTCAGGCGGCTTCGGCTCGGTCGGCGCGGCCAGGGTCGGCTCGGTCAGCGACTCCACACTCCGCGGCGACGCGTACCGCTCGGCCATCGACTCGCCCGCGATCTTCTCCTGCAGCTTGACGATGCCCTGCAGCAGCGCCTCGGGACGCGGCGGGCAGCCCGGCACGTAGACGTCGACCGGGATGACCTGGTCGACGCCCTTCGTCACGCAGTAGGAGTCCCAGTACGGCCCGCCGCAGTTGGCGCACGAGCCGAAGGAGATGACGTACTTCGGCTCCGGCATCTGCTCGTAGAGCCGCTTGATCGCCGGCGCCATCTTGTCGGTCACGGTGCCGGACACGACCATCAGGTCGGCCTGCCGCGGCCCCGGCGCGAACGGGATCACGCCGAGCCGGATGAAGTCGTGCCGGGCCATCGAGGTCGCGATGAACTCGATCGCGCAACAGGCCAGGCCGAAGTTGAAGACCCACAGGGAGTAGCGGCGACCCCAGTTGAGCAGGAAGCGCACCGGCTTCGGCGCGGCGACCGAGCCGGGTCCGAGCGATGGAGCGGGAAGATCGACAGTCATGTCCAGGCCAACACTCCCTTGCGCCAGGCGTACACGAGCCCGACGGTGATGAAGCCGATGAAGATACCCATCTCGATCACGCTCACCCACCCCAGGAGGGCGAAGACCGTCGCCCAGGGGAACAGGAACACCGCGTCGACGGCGAACACGACGTAGAGATAGGCGAACACGTAATAGCGCACGTGGGTCTGCGCCCAGCCCTCACCGACCGGGTCGACTCCGCACTCGTACGTCAGCTGCTTCTCCGGCGTCGGCCGGGCCGGCCGCAGCAGCCGGTTGCCACCCACCATGGCGGCCACCAGGCCGACTCCGACGACGAGGATCGCCAGCACCGTGACGTACGACCCCATGTAGCCGGTCATGGACGCTGAGTCTAGGGCTAGGACGCCTTCAGCTTGTCGGCGTACATGGCCCGATCCGCATCCCGCAGCACGCTGTCCGGATCGCCGCCCCGGATCGGTACGGACGCGATGCCGACACTGACGCTCACCCGGACCGCCCGGCCGTCGATCGTGATGGGTGCCTCGATCGCCGCGCGAAGCCGTCCGGTGAGCAGACCGGCCGAGTCCGGGCTGACGTGGTCGGCCACCACGATGAACTCGTCGCCGCCGACCCGGATCACCGAGTCGGTGTCGCGGACGACCTGCAGCATCCGGTGCCCGATCACGGCCAGCACCTGGTCGCCGAAGGCGTGACCGTAGGCGTCGTTGACCGCCTTGAAGTTGTCGAGGTCGCAGAACAGGACGGCGCCCTCGCTGCCTCGGGCTTCGGCGGCCCGGAGCGCGCCGGCCAGTCGGGGACGCAGGCCATGGCGGTTGGCGACGCCGGTGAGCGCGTCATGATGCGCCCGGCGCTTGAGCTCGTCCTCGGCGCGCCGCCGCTCGCTCACGTCCTCGACCGACATGATCGCGTAGACGTCACTTTCGTTCTCACCACGGATCACCGAGGCGTTGACCGCCGCCCAGACGACCCGGCCGTCGGCCCGCAGATAGCGCTTCTCGGCCTGGTAGCTCGCGGTCTGGCCGTTGACGAGGCTGATCAGCTCCTCCTGGTTGGCCTGCCGGTCGTCCGGGTGGGTCAGCTCCAGGCAGTTGCGCGCCAGCAGTTCCTCCTCGGTGTAGCCGAGGATCTTGCACAGCGCCGGGTTCACCTGCCGATAGCGGCCCGGCTGCGTCGCGTCCATCGCGACCACGGCCATGCCGGTCCCGGCCGACTCGAACGCCATCCGGAACATCTCCTGGCTGGCCCGCAGCCGCTGCGCCTGCAACTCG
>DATFRX010000005.1:0-13948 GCA_035262905.1 Nocardioidaceae bacterium | reverse complement strand
CCGGCCGAAAGCGGTCCGCGACTTCACGTATTCCGTCGTCAGGTCCAGCACCCGCTCGCACGCGGCCGCGGCGACGACCGCGATCGCGAGTCGCTCCTGCGGCAGCCGCTCCATCAGGTAGACGAAGCCCTGCCCCTCCTCGCCGAGCAGATTCGACGCGGGCACGCGCACGTCGTCGAAGAACAGCTCGGCGGTGTCCTGGGCCTTCAGCCCGAGCTTGTCGAGGTTGCGCCCGCGATCGAACCCGGCCATGCCGCGCTCGACGACGAACAGCGAGATGCCCTGGTAGCCCTGGTCGGGCGCCGTCTTCGCGACCACGATGACGAGGTCGGACAGAATGCCGTTGCTGATGAAGGTCTTGGCGCCGTTGAGCACGTAGTCGTCGCCGTCGCGGACCGCCGTCGTCGCGATGCCCTGCAGGTCGGACCCGGCACCGGGCTCAGTCATCGCGATTGCCGTGATCAGCTCGCCGCTGGCGAAGCCGGGCAGCCAGCGGCCCTTCTGCTCGTCACTGGTGAGGTCGAGGAGGTACGCCGAGTTGATGTCGGTGTGGACGCCGAACCCGGGTCCGCTCGCGCCACATCGGGTCAGCTCCTCGATGAGTACGGCGTTGAACCGGAAGTCACGCTGGCCGCCGCCGCCGTACTCCTCCGGGACCATGAACCCGAGGAACCCCTGCTTGCCGGCCTCCAGCCACAACTCCCTCGGGACGATCCCAGCGGCCTCCCACTCCTTGTGGTGCGGCACGATCTCCTTGTCGCAGAAGGCCCGCACCGATTCGCGAAACGCGTCGTGCTCGGGCTCGAAGATGGTCCGCCGCATGGTTACTCCTCCGGCTGAATCGTACGGTCGGCGCCGACGACACCGGACTCGACCAGGGCGTCGACGTCACCGATGCCCCATCTGTACAAGGCTTCTCGACCGTCGCTGCCAGACGGGCGTGGCGGCGTGGACAGTGTCGCGGGAGTACGAGAGAACCGGGGCGCCGGTGCCGGTTGGACCACGCCGTCGTGCTCGACGTACGTGCCGCGCGCTGCGAGCTGTGGATGCGTCGCCGCCTCCCCCATCGACAAGACGGGCGCGACGCACGCATCCGTGCCCTCGAAGACCTCGGACCACTCGGCGCGAGTACGGGTGGCGAAGATCTCGGCCAGCCGCTTGCGGAGCTCCGGCCACGCGGTCAGGTCGTGCCGGTCCGGCAGCTCGGTGACATCGACACCGACGTCGGCCAACCGCACGAGCATGACCTGCCAGAACTGCGGTTCGAGCGCACCGACTGCCAGGTGTTCGCCGTCGGCCGTCTCGTAGACGTCGTAGAACGGCGCGCCGCTGTCGAGCAGGTTGTGGCCCCGATCGGTGCTCCACGAGCCGGCGCCGAGCATGCCGACCAGCATCGTGGCCAGGTGCGCCGTGCCGTCCACGATCGCGGCGTCGACGACCTGGCCCTGACCCGAGGCCCGCGCCTCCAGAATCCCGGCGAGCACGCCGACGACGAGATAGAGACCGCCGCCGCCGAAGTCACCGAGCAGGTTGGCCGGGATCTGCGGCGGTCCGCCGGCCCGGCCGATCGCATGCAGCACACCCGACACCGCGATGTAGTCGATGTCGTGGCCGGCGGTTCGGGCGAGCGGCCCGTCCTGGCCCCAGCCGGTCATCCGGCCGTAGACCAGGCGCGGATTGACCGCCAGGCAGTCGTCCGGGCCGAGCCCGATCCGCTCGGCGACACCGGGGCGGAAGCCCTCGACGAGTGCGTCCGCGCCGGCCACCAGCTCCTTGACCACGCGTACGCCCTCGGGCCGTTTGAGATCGACCGTGACGCGGGCTCGGCCGCGCACCAGCAGGTCGTACGGCGGTGGCCCGGCGGCCAGTACATCGCCGCCGGGCCGGTCGACCCGGATGACATCGGCACCCAGGTCGGCCAGCACCATGGCGGCGAACGGCGCCGGACCGAGTCCGGCGAGCTCGACCACACGCACTCCGTGCAGCGGCCCGGACGTCATACTCAGATTGTGACAGCAGCGCTGTCACGATCGTCAAGACAGGGCCGCTTCGCGGAGCGGCGGGCCGACGGAGCGTGGATCGACCGCGGCGTGTGCCGGGCCAGCTTGGCCCGCCGATAGTGCTCGGCATCGGCCATCAGGTCGGCCCGCCGGGTGGCGGCGAGTAGGTCGGCGACGGGGCGGTACATGGGATTCCTCCTCGATGCGCGGCCCCGCTGGTCGGCGAAGCCGGTGTCAGGTGCTCACGAGCTGACGGCCAGTGAGCGGAGTTCCTGCTGGGTGTCGAAGTGGCCGTGTGGATCCCACTCGGCCTTGATGGCGGCCAGGCGTTCCGTGGCGGCTCCGAACGCCGCACTCATTCGCGCGGTGCCCTCGTCGCCGAGGAAGTTCGGGTACGTCGCGCCGACCGACCACGGCTCCATCTCGGCCCGTACCGCTCGGCCGAGGTCACGGTTGGCGTCGTCGTCGGCCGGGTTCTGCCACATGAGCAGCGGGTGGACGATGAACTGCGCCTCGCGTCCGGCGAGCGGCGAGTGCTCCGGGCCGAACCGGCCGACCGCACCGCCCCATGCCACGATGAAGATCTGCGCCGGCCCGGACGGCAGCTCGGCCGCCCGGCGGACGATCCGATCGATGGCTTCGTCGGGCAGATCGACGACGTTCTCGGCGGTCCAGTAGTTCCGGTAGCCGGGCGGGTCGTCGATCGAGCACTGGAAGTCGGCGTAGGGCGTCGGCCCGAAGAAGTCCGCGGCCGGACCCAGGGCTCGGATCGGCGCCAGGGCGCGTTCGCCATCGGCGACATCACCGGCCCACATGCCAGCGACCAGGACGATCGCACGGCCCCGAAGCTCAGCCGGGACGTCGTCGTCATCGTCGGGCGCGGTAGTGAACGATGCGGCCAGCGAGAGCTCGCCGGGTGCGTCGTTCATCAGGTCGCGATAGGTCCGCAGGACCTCCACACCGCGATCGGCGGGGAAGAGTGCGAGTCCGCCGTAGACCTCCGGCCCGACCGGGTGCAGTGCCATCTCGAGCGCAGTCACGACGCCGAAGCTGCCGCCACCGCCGCGGAGCGCCCACAGCAGTTCGGGGTTCTCCTCCTCTGACGCTCGGACGATCTGGCCGTCCCAGGTCACGAGCTCGGCCGCGAGCAGGTTGTCGCAGGCAAGACCGTGCTTGCGTTCGAGCCAGCCGGAGCCGCCGCCGAGGGTCAGGCCGGCCACACCGGTCGTCGACACTCGGCCGCCGGTCGTGGCGAGGCCGTGCGCCTGGGTCGCGCGGTCCACGTCGGCCCAGATCGCGCCGCCACCGATGCGGGCGACCCGGCGTTCGGTGTCGACCGCGATGTCGGCGATGCCACGCACGTCGAGCACGAGGCCGTCGTCGACCAGCGATCGGCCGGCGACGGCGTGCCCGCCACCGCGTACGGCGATCGGCATTTCGTGCTCGCGGGCAAAGGCCAGTGCCGCCACGACGTCGTTGACGGCGATCGCCTGGACGACCAGCCGCGGCCGCCGGTCGATCATGGCGTTGAACAGGGTGCAGGTGTTTTCGTAGAGGGCGTCGCCCGGCTCGTACACGCCGCCCTGCAGGCGGAAGCGGAGCTCGTCGACGTGGGTGGGGAAGCTGATCTCGGTCATGCCAGGAGTCTCATTGGGGAAGGCGCGACCCGGCTTCGCCCGAAGCGGCCATTCGGCGCGATGGCCCGATCGGGCCAGGCGGTCAGAGCAGTCCGTGCCGAGTGGCGTAGCCGACGGCAGCCGCCCGCGATGGTACGTCCAGCTTCGTACGGATATTGGCCACGTGGCGATGCACGGTATGCGGGCTCAGGAACAGCCGATCGGCGATCTGGGCGTTGCTCATCCCGTGAGCGACCAGTCGCAGGATGTCGATCTCACGCGCGCTGAGCGCCTCGCGGGCCACCGGTTCACCGACCGCGGCCGTGCCCAGCAGGGCGAACGCCTCGCGCGCGGCCTGTGCCTCGGCGGCGGCCCGATCGACCCGGCCCAGCGCCTCCAACGCGGCGGCGAGCACCATCCGCGACTCGGCGGCTTCGTACGGCGCCGCGCTGCTGGTGAACAGGTCGACCGCATCCTCGGCGGCCTGGCGCGCACCGTCATGTTCAGCGGCAGCCGAGAGCACTCGCGCTCGGACCAGCCGGCCACGACCGCGCATGTACGGCGTCGCCAGCTGGGTCGCGTCAAGCTCGACCTGGTCGGCAGCTGCAGTCGCCTCGGCCGCGTCACCTGCGGCCGCATGGGCCTCGGCCAGTAGCTCCAGCGCGGAGAACCGCTCGAGCACGCTGGCCTGACCAAGCCGTCGCAGCGCCCGCTCGGCGGCGTCGGCAGCCGCCGTCGGATCACCGGCGTCGAGGTCGAGACCGCCGAGCGAGACGATGGCCGACGGCAGCGGCAACGCGGACTCGAAGAGCCGACGCGCCTCGGCGAGGTCGCCCTGCCGGGCCCGAAGACATCCCAGTCGTACGGCTGCCGGAGCCGCCAGCCCCGGCCGGGTCGTACTCAGGTCCTCCATCGCGCTGGTCAGCTCCTCCTCGGCAGAGGACCAATCGCCGCAGGTCGCGAGCACGTCGCCGTACGCAGTGCGGCAGATGCCGAAGAAGTGCCGGGCTTGCCAGGTCGCGGACCAGGCATGCATCGCGCGGCACCACTGCTCGGCCCGGGCGAAGTCGCCGACGTCCGCGCAGGCGGTGACGGTGTGACACAGCGCCCAGCCCGGCGCGGCCGCATCGCCGAACTCCTCGGTCACGGCCAGCGACGCACACTCCTCGAGTCGGCGCACGCCCTCGCTGACCCGGCCGGCCGCGATCTCCGCACTGCCCAGGATCGCGAGCGCGATCACCTCGACGCCGGAGTCCGGAACGGCCCGACCGATGTCGAGCGCCTGGCGAGACAGCCGTTCGGCGGTCGCCGGGTCGGAGTGGTTCAGCAGTGCGATGTCGGCCTCGAGTACGAGGAGGTTCCCCTGCTCGGTGCTCGGCTCGAGATCGCCGACCAGGTCCCAGCCGCGTCGCAGCCACGCCGAGGCCACCGCTTCGTCACCGCGGAAGTCGAGATGGTCCGAGGCCAGCCACATCGCCATCCGGGCGGCGCCGTAGGCGTCGCCGACCCGCCGGTAGCCGCGATAAGCCGACTCGCGGGCGGTCATGGTGCGCTCCTGATCGCCCTGCCACCACGCGGCGCGGCTCAGCCCCTCCCACGCCTCGGGCGAATCCGTCGTTGCGACGGCCGCCTCGAACGCGGCCTTGGCCGGTCCCCAGGCAGCCCGCCCCAGCGCGTCCTGCCCGGTCGCCACCAGGCCATCGACCCCCGCCACCGGCTCCCCCTCGGACAGCCGGCTCGCCCCCTCGGGTGTGGCGGACATGCGCTGACTCTGCCATCGCATCAAACGGCCGGGCCAGGGTCGTTGGACCCACCGGGCGGGTACGGAACAGCGCGACCCATGACTAGGTTGGCCTTGTCGACGGTATGTCCCATCCGGCGGAGACGAGGTCGCCATGAGCGTGGAAGCCAAGGTCGACACGCTGCTTCGCGTGGTCTCCGACTGCGGCGAGGACCGGGTGCCGGCCAGTGAATCGCAGCTTCGAGAGCGGCTGCGCGATCCATCCGTCGACGCCACCGCTCGTACGGCAGCCGACGCCGGACTGCTGCGGTCGACTGCGGCCGGCTGGACGCTGACCTCGACCGGGCGGGAGCGAGCGACGTCGGCCGTGCGGCGGCATCGCACAATCGAGGCGTTCCTCGCCCAGGTGCTCGGCGTCGCGTGGACCGACGTACACGCCGAGGCCTGCCGGTGGGAGCGGGTGGCCGGCGACATCGTCGTCGCCAAGATGGCGCAGCAGCTTCGGGACCGGGCGATGTCGCCGTACGGCGGCCGGATTCCCGACTCCGACATCGGCCCGCGCACCACCTCGGATCGTTCGCCTTCGCTGGCCGAGGCGGTCCGGAGCGGCCCGCGATCGGTCCGCCTGGTGCGGATAGGCGAGGTGCTGCAGGACGATCCGGAGCAGCTGCCGCGGCTGGCGGCGGTCGGCTGCTTCCCCGGGGTCGAGGTGGACGCCGCGCCCGAGCGTGACGGCACCCGGGTCGAGGCGCCCGGCGGACCGGTGCATCTCGCCCAGCGACATGCGGCTGCCGTCTTCGTGGAACCCATGCCCTAGCCTGTTGGACAACTTGGGGAGGTTTAGATGACGTCGCCCGACGCTGTCCATGATGACGACGGTCTAGCCGGAAAGGCCTGTTTCGACGACATCTATACCCGAGACGATCCCCTGGCCTACTACGCGGCGCTCCATCCGCTCGACTACCAGATCCCGCAACATGCCGCGCAGGTCGTCCACAGCCTGCTCCGGCATCGAACCGGGCCTGAGACGATCCTCGATCTGTGTTGCTCGTACGGTGTCAACACCGCCCTATTTGCCCATGACCTCACGCTGGACGACCTCTTCGATCACTACGAGGCCGCGGACGACACTGCTCCGCGAGCCGAGCTGATCGCCCACGATCGGGCGTTCTTCGCCGCGCACCGCCGTCCGGACGCGCCCCGGACGATTGGCCTGGACCAGTCGGCACCGGCGATCGCGTACGCCTGCGCGGTCGGCCAGCTCGACGCCGGATTCGCCGAGGACCTTGAGGCCAACGAGCCGAGTGCGGAGCTTCGCGCGGCGGTGGCGGGCGCCACGATGATCACAGTCAGCGGCGGCGTCGGCTACATCGGCTACCGCACGTTCGAGCGGGTCGTCTCCGCTGCGGCACAACTGCCATGGGTCGTCGCCCTCGTGCTGCGGGAGGTGTCGTACGAGCCGATCATCGAGACCCTCGACGGCTTCGGCCTGGTCACCGAGCGGCTGCCGCACCGGACCTTCCGGCAGCGCCGGTTCGCCGATGCGGAGGAGTCGCAGGCAGCGCTCAAACGCATCGACGCGCTCGGCCTCTCGCCGGCCGGCAAGGAGGACACCGGCTACTACCACGCCGAGCTGTTCGTCTCGCGGCCCGCGGATCAGGCCGATCGACGGCTGGTGGAGCTGCTCGACCTGTCGGACTGACCGGCGGGTATCCGACGCGAACAATGTGCCACCATGACTGTCACGGTCATCCTGAGGGACACCGACTCGGAGGTGGGCCATGGGCCTGGACATTCGCTATGTGCGTCGTGGATCGGGCGAACCGATCGTGCTGATCCACGGCATCGGTCATCGCCGGCAGGCCTGGGACCCGGTCATCCCGCTGCTGGCCGAGGAGAGCGAGGTCATCGCGATCGACCTGCCCGGCTTCGGCGAGTCACCCGGCCTGCCGTCGGACATGCGCTATGACATGCGGACGACGATCGACAACTTCGGTGATCTCCTCGACGACCTCGGCATCGACCAGCCGCACATCGTCGGCAACTCGCTCGGCGGCGCGATCGCCCTCGAGCTGGGTGCCGCCCGCCTCGCTCGCAGCGTCGTCGCGCTCTCACCGGCGGGATTCTGGACCGCGGCCGAGCGGCGCTACGCGATCGCGTTGCTGACCTCGATGCGGGTGTCGGCGCACGTGCCCGACGTGATGCTGCGCCAGGTCGCCGCCAGGCCCCGGCTCCGCCGCGAGGCCGTCCGCACGATCTACTCGCGGCCCGACCGGATCGACGAGACCCGGTTCCTCGGCGATGCGCGTGCGATGCGCGACTCGGTGGGTTTCCGGCCCTCCGCAGCGGCCGGCAAGTCGTACCACTGCCACGCCTCCCCGAGGGTTCCGACCACCGTGGCCTGGGGCGACCGCGATCACGTGCTCCTTCCCCGGCAGGCCGACATCGCCAAGCGCCGGTTGCCGAAGGCGGTGCATCTCGCGCTGCCCGGCTGTGGCCACGTGCCGATGGGCGACAACCCCGAGCTGATCGCCGAGGTAATCCTGCGCGGAACCGTCGGAGCCGACACCGACACTGAGGCGGTCGGCGCGAAGAAGCCGGCTGCTACGGCCTGACCGGCTGCACTCGGGGATCGAAGCCGAACGGCAGCTCCAGTCGGTGCGCCCGCAGCAACTCCTCGTCGGCCAGCAGTTCGGTCGTCGGTCGATCGGCGACCACGACCCCGTCGTCGAGCAGTACCGACCGGGGACACAGCTGCCAGGCGTACGGCAGGTCGTGGGTCACAATCAGCGTCGGCAACGACAGCCGCTCGAGGATCTCGGCCAACTCCCGACGGCTCGCCGGATCGAGATTGCTTGTCGGCTCGTCAAGCACGAGGATCTCGGGTCGCATCGCGAGCACCGTCGCCACTGCCACGCGGCGGCGTTGACCGAAGGACAGATGGTGCGGTGGCCGATCCCGCTCGGCGGCGAGGCCGACCGCCGCCAATGCCTCGGTCACGCGTTCGGCCACCGCTTCGCGATCCAGGCCCAGGTTGGTCGGGCCGAACGCGACGTCCTCGGCCACGGTCGGCATGAAGAGCTGGTCGTCCGGGTCCTGGAACACGATGCCGACGCGACGCCGGATCTCGAGCAGCTGGTCTCGCTCGACGGGCAGACCGCCGACCGTCACCGAACCGTGGCCGCCGCCCAGGATGCCGTTGAGGTGCAGCACCAGGGTCGTCTTGCCCGCGCCGTTGGGTCCGAGCAGCGCGACTCGTTCACCGTCGTGGATCGTCAGGTCGACGCCGTAGAGCACCTGGCGGCCGTCCGGATAGGCATAGGCCAGCTCCCGTACGTCCAGCGCCGGTGTCGTCGCATCGCGGTCCGGCTCGCTCGTCATGTCGCCACCCGGGCCGTGACTGCGACCGCGATCCCGAACACCAGCAGCGCCGCGGCCGTCGCCCACTCGCGTCTGGTGCCGGGCCGGTCGCCGTGCAACACCAGCCGCCCGGCGTAGCCGCGACTCAGCATCGCCAGATGGACCCGCTCGCCGCGCTCGTAGGACCGGACGAACAGCGCACCGGCGGTCGACGCGAGCACGCCCCAGTGCTTTGGACCGCGAGCGCTGAATGCCCTGGAGTCGCGGGCGATCCGCATCCGGCGCAGGTCGTCGGCGACCACGTCGAGGTAGCGGACCATGAAGGACAGGATCTCGACCATCAGCCGCGGCAGCCGCAGCCGCTGCATTCCGGCGACCAGTTCCTGCGGCCGGGTCGTGCCGGCCAGCAGCATCGAGGTCCAGATGCCGAGGGTCGCCTTGGCGAGCAGGGTGCCGGCGTCGGCCAGTCCGCCACGACTGAGCGAGAGGCCGAGGATCTCCACCTGGTCACCACGGGCCAGGAACGGCAGCAGCGCGGCGAACACGACGAACGGCAGCTCGATCACGAGGCCGCGCGCGACGTACCGGGGTGCGAGCCCGGCCATCGCCGTGACCAGAACGAGTGCGCCGGCGTACGCGGCGAACGCCCACCACGCCTGGCCCGGAGTCGACACCACGGCGACGACGAAGCCGACGGCACCGACCACCTTGACGTGGGCAGGCAGCCGATGGATCGCGCTGCTGCCCGGGCGGTAGAGGCCGTCGGACCGGCTCGAGCTCACGATCCAGCTGCCCCGACCTCAGCAGCGCTGCCCGAGCCGCCGGAGCTGTCGGAGTCGGCCGGACCACCGGCGTCGCCGCCATGGCCGCGGGCGCGGCGCCGGATCAGCAGGGCCGCTCCGCCGGCGACGGCGAAGGTGACGCCGACGCCGATGACACCGGCCAGGCCGCCGGACAGCCGGCTGTTGTGAACGTCCTTGGTCTGATAGCCGGCCAGCGGCGAGTCGCCGGTGTGATGCGGCTGCGCCGACGAGGCGAAGCCGTGGTCCTCGGAGACCCTGGTGAGCCCGTCCGGGCTGGTGCTCTTGTAGTAGCTTCCGATGCCGGCCAGCGCCAGGGCGACGAACAGCCCGGCCAGCAGAAGGAGCTTCGTGCGCCGGGACCGTCCGGTGTCGTTCGGCGCGGACTCGGTCGTCGTCATGAGGTTGGCTCCCTCGTCGTCGATGGCCGCAGCTCGAGCTGTTGCCGGGGCAGCAGGTCACGCGCGCCGTAGACCAGGTCAGGCCGGACCGCGAGCACGCTGCCGACGGTGAGCGCGGTGATGATCCCTTCGCCGATGCCGATCAGGGTGTGGACGCCGATCATCGCCGTCGCTACGGCGCCGAGACTGATGTCGGCCGTGCCGCCGATCGCGTAGAAGCCGACGAACGCGATCGCGGCCACCGGCACCGAGACGAATGCGCCGATCCCGGCCGCCAGTGGCACTGAGGACACCCGCTTCGGCAGCACACCCATGACGAGCCGGAACACGCCGTACCCCACGGCGGTCGTGACCAGCGCCATCAGGATCACGTTGATGCCGAGCGCGCTGAGGCCGCCGTCAGCAAACAGCAGACCTTGTACGAGAATCACGACCGACACCGCCATCGCCCCTGCCCAGGGGCCGATAAGCACAGCAGCTAACGCCCCGCCCATCAGATGGCCGCTGGTGCCGGCGCCGACCGGGAAGTTGAGCATCTGCACGGCGAAGACGAACGCCGCGACCAATCCGGCCAGCGGCGCGGTCCGCTCGTCGAGCTCGCGACGGGCACCGCGAAGGCAGGCGGCCACGCCCACCAGGGCGACTCCACCGGCAGCGACCGATGTGGGTGCGTCGATGAATCCATCGGGTACGTGCACCTCGCCACCTCCGAGTCACTCGCCGACTGTGCGCCTACTTCATTATTAGTCGCAGTTGCGAGTGACTTGCAACAAGCTCGGTCGCATTCCTGCCTCGGTTTTGCGCCCCTGCACACCATGCAGAGCACTCCCGGCCGTCGGTACGGGCGCAAAACCGCTCGGAGGCGGCGGCGGTCAGGCCCCGGTGAGGTCTCGGCGGCGGAAGCCGACGAGGCCGATCGCGATCATCGCCACGGCGATCAGGGTCAGCCCGATCAGCGGCCAGACCGAGAAGTCGGCGACCGGAACGTTGGGGATCCGATCGACCGGCGACAGGTCGTAGACCCAGTCGGGAAGCTGCAACAGCGGCCCCAGGAACCCGGCGAACGCCACGAAGCCGAGGAACGCCCACGCGGCGCCGACCGCCCGCGGCACCAGGCCGAACAGCAGCACGGCGACGCCGACGAACACCCACAGCGAGGGGGTGTACGCCAGGGCCGAGCCGACCAGCCGCGGCAGCTCACCGATGTCAGAGGCGCTGATCGCCCGGCTGATTCCGAGGCCGAGCCCGTACGCGAACATCATCACCACGCTGCCGCCGAGCGCCATGACGAGGTGGCTCCCGACCCATTGCGTACGGCTGACCGCTGCGGACAGCAACGGCTCGGCACGGCTCTTGGTCTCCTCGCCTCGGGCCCGCAGCGTCGACTGCACGGCATAGCCGACCGCGATCACCGCCGAGATCGACAGCGTGATCGCGAGGTACTGGTCGGCCGGGTCGGCGGCACCGATCCGCGCCAGGTAGTCGTCAAGCGAGCTGATGTCCTCGTAGAGGCTGGCTGCCTGGTCGGCGATGCTTCCGTAGACGAGCCCGAGCAAGAACAGCGAGACGCTCCATGCGATCAGGCTGGCCCGCTGGAGCCGGAACGCCAGTCCCAGTGGGCTCCCGAGCAGGGGCGACGCCTCCGGTCGACCGGGTCGGTCCGCGATCACCCCACCGCCGAGGTCGCGCCGGGCGTTGACCCGGATCGCCACCGCGATCAGGCCGACAGAGACGACCAGCGAGAGCAGCAGCGGCCACCACCGGACATCGACGTAGGCCCGCATCTCGGTGGCCCAGCCGAACGGCGACAGCCAGGCGAGATGGGTCCCGGTCATGTCGCCGACCGCGCGTACCAGGTAGGTCACGCCGAGCACCATCGACGAGATGCCGAGGGCGGTGCGCGCGTTGGCGGTCAGCTGCGCGATCAGCACCGTGATGCCGGCAAAGACGATTCCCACGCCGGCGAGTGCGGCGGCGAAGGCGAACGACCCCGACGTGGACAGCTCACTGAGGCTGGCCGGCAGGCCGAAGGTCAGCAGCAGCGCCAGCACTAGTTGGGCTCCGCAGACCACGACCAGGGTGGCGGCGGTCGCCGCGTGGCGGCCGACGACTCCGGCGCGGACCAGCTCGGCGCGGCCGTCCTCCTCCTCAGCGCGGGTGTGGCGTACGACGAGGAACACACTCATCAAGGCGACGACGATCGCCGAGAACGGCAGCAGCTCGTTCGCCGTCATCGCGCCGAACGTGTAGTGATCGGTGCCGTAGCCGGGTCCGACGAACAGCTGCGCCGCCGCGCTGTCGAGCACCTTGGCCCGCGCTTGGCGATCGGCCTGGGTCGGGTAGGTGGAGCCGAAGCTCGCCACGGAGCCCATCAGCGACACGGCGATGCCGAGCACCCAGATCGGCAGCCGCACCCGGTCCTGACGCAGGATGAATCGGATCAGGGTCGCGGTGCCGGTCAGGTTGCTCATGACGGCTCTCCGGCGGGCTCCTCGGCCGCCAGGTCCACACCGTCTTCGGCAAGCTCGTCGCCGTAGTGCCGCAGGAAGAGTTCCTCGAGCGTCGGCGGCTGACTGGTCAGGCTGCGTACGCCGAACTCGGTGAGCCGGCGCAGGACGCCGTCGAGCTGCGCAGTGTCGACGTCGAAGCGGGCCCGATCGCCCTCGAGTCGCAGCGAGTGGACGCCGGGCATGCGCTCGAGGCCGGAGACCGGCCGCTCCGTCTCGACCGAGATCGCCGTGCGGGTCAGGTGTCGCAGCTCGGCGAGGGTTCCGGTCTCGACCGTCTTGCCGAGCCGGATGATGCTGACCCGGTCACACAGCGCCTCGACCTCGGCCAGGATGTGGCTGGACAGCAGGACGGTGCGCCCCTCGTCCTTCCACTCGTCGATGCAGTCCTCGAACACCGCCTGCATCAGCGGGTCGAGCCCCGAGGTCGGCTCGTCCAGGAGCAGCAGCTCGACATCGGAGGCGAGGCCGGCCACCAGGGCGACCTTCTGACGGTTGCCCTTGGAGTAGGACCGGGCCTTCTTACGCGGATCGAGATTGAACCGCTCGATGAGCTCGGCCCGGCGCTTGGGATCCACGCCGCCGCGCAGCCGGGTCAGCAGGTCGATGGTCTCGCCGCCGGTGAGATTCGGCCACAGGCTCACGTCGCCGGGAACGTACGCGAGTCGATGGTGCAGCGGGACTGCGTCATGCCACGGATCGCCGTCGAGCAGGCGGGCTTCGCCGGAGTCGGCCCGCAACAGGCCGAGCAGCACCCGGATCGTCGTCGTCTTACCGGCTCCGTTCGGACCGAGGAAGCCGTGCACCTCTCCCGTCGCCACCGACAGGTCCAGTCCGTCCAGAGCGCGAGTCGGGCCGTAGGACTTCACGAGGCCGGACACCGAGATCGCGGTAGATGTCATATAGGCGAGCCTACCCAGCGTTCACAAATTTGTGAAACATCTAAACGCAATCTTGACGCCAGCCGTTAGCCGGATGAACCCGACTCGCCAGGACCGCCCAGGATCACCAGCGAGTCGCCGTCCTCGACCGGCGGCCGGCCGTGCGTCGTCACCGGGTCGAGCCGGCGATCCCGGCGTACGACGAACAGCACGAACTCGCCGTCGGGCACCGATTGCTCCGCCGTCACGGTCTGGATCCGAGCGCCCTGGTCATAGCGACTGGTCAGGGCCGATCGGGTCAACGCCGCGTCGAACAGCAGCTCGCCACCGGTGTACGGCGCCACCACGCCGTGACTGTGCTGCGGTGCCGCCACTCGATAGACGCGCCCGTCCAACTGACCCGGCAACACCACCGAGGCGAGCGCATTGAAGTCGTCCTCGGCGGTCAGCAGGAGCACCTCGCTGATGCCCTCGAGTTGGGCCCGCCGCCCGGTGGCAGCGGCCAGCAACTCGCCCGGCGCGACCGTGAGGCCGGCTCGCCGGATGGCTTCGCGCTGCTCGGTCAGGCCCGCCCACATGAGTACGTCCAGACCGGCATCCTGCAACGCCCGGCCGATGCCGATCGCCCACGGATCGCCACCA
>DATFRX010000004.1:0-12893 GCA_035262905.1 Nocardioidaceae bacterium | reverse complement strand
GTACCAGGGCAAGGTCCTCCTGACCACTGACGGAGGGCACACCTGGAGCACGACGGACTTCCCGAACACCCACGTGTACGCGTTCGTCAGCGACCCGGACACCAAGGTGCTCGCTGCCGTCACGGCCGACGCCATCGTGCTGAGTCGCGACGGCGGCCGTACCTGGTCCTCGTTCGCCTCCCCGATGTCGGGTGACGAGCTGCTGGACGCCGGGATCGGTGGCAGCAACCTCTACCTGTCGTCGTTCAGCGGCCTCTGGTCGGTCAGCGGCATCCTGGACGGCGTTCCCGACAGCACCGAGCAGGTCTACGAGTCGACCGACCCGACCTTCCGCGGCATGGTCGCCGACGACGACCTGGTGGCGGTGCTCGACTTCGACAACCGGCTCGTCGGCAGTCGTGACGGCGGCCAGACCTGGGAGGTCATCCATCAGTTCCCGTCGTTCGGCCCGTGGTCGATCGCGATGAGGGGCGGGACGATCGTCGTCGGCACCTTCCAGGCGAACAACTTCGTGAGCCGCGATCACGGTGTCACCTGGACCGACCTGCCGCGACCGCTGCGCGGCCCGGTCGAGGTCGACTTCACGCCGTGGGCGGGCGACTCGCTGCTGTTCGCGTCGGAGGGCGGCGGCCTGATGCGGACCGGGCCGGACGGGTCCAACCCGACGCGCGTCGGCGTCCAGGGCCTGACCGCATACGACGTCGCCGTCAGCCGGCGGCCGGACGGCTCACCCGTCCTGCTCGCCGGCACCGATTCGGACGTCTATCGCACGTCACTCCCGACCGCCAACAAGGTGACGCCGGCGACGGCCGAGTGGGGACTGTCCGGCTTCGAGGGATTCAACGGCACGACCGTCAACCATCTCGTGCCGTCGCCGAGTGAGTCGGGCGTGCTCTGGAAGACCCGCCAGGACGCGACCGGCAGCTTCTGGGTCTATCGCAGTGCGGACGGTGGCGCGACCTGGCAGATGCGCAGCCGCGATCGGCAGGTGGCCTTCGGCATCGGCATCTCGCCGGTCGACCCGCAGCGCGTGGTCGTGCCGTTCGGCAATCTGGGCGGCAGCGGACTCTTCGTGACCCGCAACGGCGGGCAGACCTGGAAGAAGCTGTTCCACGACGAGGGCTTCACGACCGTCGCCATGGACCCGGCCGACCCAGACCGGCTCTGGCTCGGCAGCGCGTCCGGGCTGTATCGCTCCGACGACTTCGGCGCGACGGCGACCAAGGTGGCTCCCGGTCGGGTGACGACGGTGGAGATCGACGGTCAGCGGATCGTCGCGGGCGGCGACCGGATCCAGTACAGCACCGACGGCGGCGAGATGTTCCAGGTCGCCGACTCGGGTGGTCTGTCGATGCGGGTTACCGATCTGGTCACGATCCCGTCCAGTCCCGGCATCTGGTACGCGTCGACGTCGTCGTACGCAGCGAACGGGCTGGTGAAAGGCGGCCGCGGCGTGCTGCGAAGCACCGACGGTGGTCGTACCTGGGTGAACGTGTCCGGTGGTCTGCAGAATCTCGCGGTGCAGTCGCTGGCGGCGAGCCCGGACGGCCGGTGGCTGTTCGCCGGCACCGTCCAGGGCGGCGTCCACCGGCTTCGAATCGATTGACGGATTGCGGAACCTCGACAGCGTTGCCGGACCCGGACAGAGTGTGAGCCCTGAGCACCCCGCCTGGGACCGGCAACTCGAGGGGGTCGTCGTGTCTGGCCCCGATGCCGACGTCTGGCGCGAGCTCTGTGCCGGCGAGGAATCGGGCCTGACGGCGATCTATCAGCGTCATGTCGACGCGGTGTACAACTTCGCGTTCCGGCGTACGGCGTCGTGGTCGATGGCCGAGGACGCCGTGCAGGCCACGTTCACGACGCTGTGGCGGCTGGCCCGGGAGCGCAAGCTGACGCCGTTGCGGTTGCCGACAGCGCGTCCGCTGCTCCTCACCATGACGAGTCACGAGTGCGCCAATCTGCGGCGCTCTCAGCGTCGTCGGGCGGCATTGCTGCGCCGGCTGCGGCCCACTCCGGACGTGGTGGACCACGCGCCGGGGGTCGCCGAGCGTCTGGACGACGAGCGGCGGATGAGCGAGGTACGCCGGGCGATGGGACACCTGCCGCGGTCGCAGCAGGACGCCATCGAGCTCGTCGTCTGGGCCGGACTTTCAGTCGCCGAAGCGGCGAGTGTCGTCGGCGTGGCTGAAGGGACGGTCAAGTCGCGGCTGTTCCGGGGACGACAGCGGCTGGCCGTACTACTCGGGGTCGATGTTGCAGAAGAGGAGATCACCTCATGACCGTCTCGGACCAACTGCCGCCGGAGCGCAGGCTTCCGCCCCGCCGCCGCGACGAGATCCTGCGATCGGTGCTGGGTCGGGAGGAGTCCACCCGGTCTGGCCGTCATCGAGTTCGATGGCTGGCGCCGATCGCGGTCGGAGCTGCCGCCGCGTTGATCGCCGCCGGAGCGATCGCGCTGTCGGACCGCGACACTGGGCAACCCGATGGCGCGCCCCCGGCCGGTCAGCCGGCCGACGATGCCATACCGCTCGATCTCGGACCACTGACCAGGGCCGAGATCGTTGGCGTGCTCCCTGAGGTGGACCGCCCACATGTCGATATGTTCGCGCTCCCATATACGCGCCGGATCGACGGCCCGCCAGGGGCAGCGGATCCGGTCGTGGTGGCGACGTATCCGCGGGGCGATCCGTCGCCACCGGAGAACGGGATCCTCGTCTACTGGCCCGACGTCACCTTCCAGTACCGCGTTCCGGCGCCGACGGCTGCGCAGCCGATCCGAGGCCTAGAAGGGGAACTGCCGGTCGTCGATGCCTCGCCTGACGATCCGCCCGGCTACTGGAAGGTCGCGGGGGTCTACCGCGTCGCCGAGAGCGTGGATCGGGTCGAGGTCCGCGTCGGCACGCCGGACGGTTCCGAGCCGTGGCGGGTGGCGGAGCCGCATGACGGGTATGTCGCCTGGGCGGCCTGGTTCGCACTGGCTGACTACGAGCCCGGGACCGAGCTGACCGTGGAGTGGCGGGCGTTCGACACCGACGGCGATCAGATCGACCCGACGCTCCTGCCCGACCAGCCGTATTCCTTCACGGTTCCTGGCCGGGTCGAGCGAGATCGCCGGATCCATCCGGAGTACTGAGGCTCCGCGTCAGCGATCCGGCTTGGTCGCCGCTGCAACGACGGACGAGCCGAACGGGGCGTCGATGCGATGCAGCAGGCGCTGCTCGATCCGGCACAGGCCCATGAGCAACCGCTCCATCGCGGGCGGGACGGGAGTGAGCCCGGTCGAGTCACTGCGCGAACCGCGCCGGACTCGCCGCGCGGCCCGCTCCGCGACGAAGAACGGGAAGACCGCGCTGAACGCGTACGTGGCGCGATCGACCGACAAGCCGGCCTGCTCGATGGCATGCACCAGCCGGCGACGGGTGTAGCGACGATAGTGACCGGCCCGCTCGTCGTGGTCCGACCAGGCCCATTGGTACGCCGGGACGGACAGCAGGAGGCGACCGCCCGGCGCCAGGACCCGGGTCAGCTCGGCCATCGCGACCGCCTCGGGTTCGCAGTGCTCGACAACGTCGAATGCTCCGACCACGTCGAAGGTCTCGTCCGCGAACGGCAGCGCCAGGGCACTCCCGCAGACCGCTCGACCGGCCACCAGTCCACGCGGATCGACGTCCAGCGTGATCCGCGCATGATCGCCGGCCATCCAGCCGACGCTGGGCGCGTCCGCGCTGCCGACGTCGAGCACTCGCTTCGGGTCGCCGAGGAAGTCGCCGAGGACGGCGTCCAGCAGGCTGGCGCGAGCGCGATACCACCAGTAGTCGGGCTGCGCCAGGGAGGCCGACCCGCGCGTCGGAGTCGAGGTCATCAGATGGCGGCCCGGGCCAGCGCCGAAAGGAACGCCTCGACCACCCGCTCGGTCTCGGCCTCGGACAGGTTGTTGCTGAACGGCAGCCGGATCAGTCGTCCGCTCACGTCGTCGGTGACCGGGCACTCGGTCGGCCGCGCCGCGAACCGCCGGCCGGCCTCGGAGCTGTGCAGCGGGACGTAGTGGAAGGTGGGCTGGACGCCCTGCGACCGCATCTCGGCCAGCACCCGGTCGCGCGTCGTTCGATCCGCCAGCAGCAGGTAGAACATGTGGTACGCCGACTCGCAGTCGTCCGGGATCACCGGCAGCTGGAAGCCGTACTCCTCGGCGTACGGCGCGAGGGCCCGCTCGTAGCGCTCGTAGACCAGCCGCCGCTTGGCCTGGATGACTTCGCGCTGCTCGAGCTGTGCATACAGGTAGGCGGCGAGCGGATCGGCCAGCCCGAACGACGAGCCGGTGTCGATCCAGGAGTACTTGTCGACCTGCCCGAGGAAGAACGCGCGACGGTTGGTGCCCTTGTCGTAGAGCACCCTGGCCCGGTCGACGTCATGGGGATCGTTGACCAGCAGCGCACCGCCCTCGCCCGCGACGATGTTCTTCGTGTCGTGGAAGCTCTGCGTGGCGAACCGGCCGAGGCTGCCCAGCGGCCGTCCCTGCCAGCGGCCGAACAGGCCGTGCGCGTTGTCCTCGATCACCGCGACGTCGGGCCGGTCGGCAACCGCCGCTCGGATGCCCGCCAGGTCACACGCCACGCCGGCGTAGTGCACCACCACGACCGCGCGCACCGAGTCGTCCAGCAGTTCGGCGACATGTGCCGGGTCGGCGCCGAGCGTGCGCGGCTCGATGTCGCAGAACAGCAGGCGCGCCCCCGCACGGGCGAAGGCGAGGCCGGTCGTGGTGAAGCTGTAGGAGGGGACGATCACGGTGTCGCCGGGCTTGAGGTCGAGCAGCAGCGCCGACATCTCCAGTGCCGCCGTGCACGAGGTGGTGAGCAGTACCTCGACGGCGCCGGTCTCTTCGGCGAGCAGCCTCCCGGCTCGCTCGGCGAAAGTCCCCGAGGCCGAGGTGTGGCCACTGCGGATCGACTCGGCGACGTACTCCAGCTCGGCTCCCTCCACGGCCGGCCGGTTGAACGGGATCATCGGCCGGTTGGTGTCGCTCACGTGGCACCGGCCTCCGACCCGACCTCGTCAAGCAGACCCTGGAGGTACGCGCCGTAGCCGGAGCTGTCCAGCGCCTTGGCCCGAACTGCGAGCTCGTTGTCCGAGAGCAGGCCGGCTCGCCAGGCGACCTCCTCGGGGCAGCCGATCTTGAGCCCCTGCCGCTGTTCGACCACGCGGACGAACTCGCTGGCGGCCATCAGGCTGTCCGGGGTGCCCGTGTCCAGCCAGGCGGTGCCTCGCGGCAGCTTCTCGACATGCAGCCGGCCCTGCTCCAGGTAGCACCGATTCACATCGGTGATCTCGAGTTCGCCCCGCGTCGACGGCTGCAGGTCGCGCGCGATCGCGATCACGTCGTTGTCGTAGAAGTAGAGCCCCGGGACCGCGTAGCTGCTCCGCGGCCGGTCCGGCTTCTCCTCGAGCGAGATGGCGCGCCCGGCGGCATCGAACTCGACGACGCCGTACGCCGACGGGTCCGATACTCGGTAGGCGAAGATCACGCTGCCCTCGACGTTGTTGAACGCCTTGAGCCGGAAGCCGAGCCCGGGTCCGTAGAGCAGGTTGTCGCCTAGCACCAGCGCCACGTGGTCCGAGCCGATGAAGTCGGCCCCGATCAGGAAGGCCTGTGCCAACCCCTCCGGCTGCGGCTGCGCGGCGTAGCTGATCGAGACGCCGTACTGGCTGCCGTCGCCGAGCAGCCGCTGGAACGCGGCCGCCTCATTCGGGGTCGTGATGACCAGTACGTCCTGGATTCCGGCCATGATCAGGACGGACAGCGGGTAGTAGATCATCGGCTTGTCGTAGATCGGAACCAGCTGCTTGCTCGTCCCCAGCGTGACCGGATTGAGACGAGATCCGACCCCACCCGCCAGAATGATGCCCACCACGGGCCCTACACTAACCCCGATTCATGCCTCACTTGGAGGCGTGCAAAGGGGATTAATCGTGCGGGTTCTGGTCACCGGGGGAGCAGGCTTCATCGGCTCTCACTACGTACGCAGCGCGCTGTCCGGCCGCTATCCGCAGCTCGAGGACGCCGAGATCATCGTCCTCGACAAGCTCACCTACGCCGGCAACTGGTCCAACCTCGCCCCGGTCGCCGACTCCCCACGGCTGCGGTTCGTCGAGGGCGACATCCTTGACGCCGACCTCGTCGACCGCCTGACCGGCGAGTCGGACGACGTGGTGCACTTCGCGGCCGAGAGCCACGTCGACCGGTCCATCGCAGGCGCCGCGGAGTTCGTCGTCACCAACGTGGTCGGCACGCAGACCATGCTCGACGCAGCGCTGCGACACGAGGTCCGGAAGTTCGTCCACGTCTCGACCGACGAGGTCTACGGGTCGATCGACTCAGGGTCCTGGCCGGAGATCCATCCGCTCGAGCCGAACTCGCCGTACTCCGCGAGCAAGGCCGGCGGCGACCTGATCGCCCGGGCCTACCACCGCACGCACGGCCTGCCGGTGAGCATCACCCGATGCTCCAACAACTACGGGCCGTACCAGCTGCCCGAGAAGGTCATCCCACTGTTCGTCACCAACCTGCTCGACGACCGCTCGGTCCCGCTGTACGGCGACGGCGGCAACGTGCGTGAATGGCTGCATGTCGACGACCACTGCCTCGGCGTCGAGCTGGTCCGGGGAGCCGGCCGCCCGGGCGAGGTCTACAACATCGGCGGCGGCATCGAGCTCACCAACCGGGAGCTCACCGAGCGATTGCTCGACGCCTGCGATGCCGGCTGGGATCGGGTGGAGATGGTGACCGACCGCAAGGGTCACGACCGCCGCTACTCCGTCGACAGCTCCAAGATCAGTACCGAGCTGGGCTACCAGCCCGCGACACCGTTCGACCGCGGCCTGGCCGACACCGTCGCCTGGTACAAGGCGAATCGGGCGTGGTGGGAGCCACTGCGCGCCCGGCTCGGATCGGTCTGACATGGGCACCGTGGACGTGGAGACCCTGCCGGAGTGGGAGCGCGACGAGACGGCCTCGGCGCCCGCCGACAGCCCTTCCTGGCTGACCCGATTCGACCCGCTCACGGCCGCAGTCGGAGTCGTCTCGGCCCTGGTCTACGTGCTGCATGGGTTCAACGGCGTGCTGTCTCGGGACCTCGCGGTGTACGCCTACGCCGGGCAGCAGGTGGCCGATGGCGAGCCGCCGTACGAGGGGATCATGAACCGCGCCGGCCCGCTCGCGCACGCAGTCCCCGCGATCGGCGTCGGACTGGCCCGGGCCGCCGGATTCGACGAGCTGCTGGGCATGCGGCTGGTGTTCCTGGCCGTCTCCGTCGCGTGCGTGTGCCTGGTCTACGTGCTGACCCGCAAGCTGTTCGCCTCGCGACTGGCCGGGCTGGCGGCCGCAGCGGGCTTCCTCTGCTTCCACGGGTTCATCGAGTACGCGTCGAACGGGCCGCGCGAGAAGACCGTCATGGTGCTGTTCTTCCTGTGCGTCCTGCTCGCGATGGCGAGGCGGCGCTGGTTGGTCGCTGGGGTCGCCCTCAGCCTCGCCACACTCACCTGGCAGCCGGTGTTCTTCGTCGGACTGGCCGCGATCGTCGTTGCGCTGTTTGCCGAGGCCCGTGGTGCTCGACTGCGTGGCCTGATCCGGTTCGCCGTCGGTGGGCTGATCCCGGCCTCGCTCTGCCTCGCGTACTTCATCGCGGCCAGTGCGTTCGGGGCGTTCCTCGACGGGTTCGTGGTGATCAACGCCGAGTACACCGCGTCCGGCCCGTTCACCGACGACCTGCGCGGCAACTGGTCGAAGCTGTGGGACGGCTACGGCGCATCCATCGCGGTGCTGATCGCGGGCCTGGCGGTGCTGGTCGCAATGAGCATCGTGGTGCTTCGCCGGTCGGGTCTCCGGGATGCCGCGCAGGTGCCGATGGTCGCGTGCGGTGCCGCCGCTCTGACCGGCGTCGTCTGGACCCTGAAGGACTTCGACGGGTGGCCGGACGTCTTCGTGCTCCTGCCGCTGGCAGCGATCGGCGTCGGCGGTCTCGCCAGGGAGGTGGGTGCTCGGCTGCCGATGCAGGTGGCGGTGGCGGTCACGTTGAGCTGGGTCGTCGTGGCGCTCGCGGTCGCCGGGACGTACTCGCTGACGGAGCGCAACCACGACCTCGAAGGTCAGCGCGACTCGGTGGACGCAGTCATGGGCTCGCTTCCGACGGATGCGTCGATCCTCTCGATCGAGGCGCCGCAGCCGCTGGTCCTCACCGGGTCGACCAATCCCACCCGCTTCCAGATGTTCAGCAACGGCCTGGACCGCTATGTCGACGACACCTGGTCCGGCGGTCTGGCGGGCTTTGCCGCGTGGATCGGGCAGCAGCACCCGACCGTCATCGCGGTTGGCCGGCCGGAGCCGCCGCCCTGGCTGAGCGGCCTCCTCGCCAGCCACTACCGCCGGGTCGGCGGCGCGACCTGCTGGATCTGGTACGTCGACCGGTCGGTCGGTCCGGCCGCCCTCGCCGCCATCCACGCCGGCCTGCCGACCGAGACGGCAGCCTGTCCGGAGTGGTGAGGCCGACTCAGTCGACCGGCCAGGGGAGCTCGCGACCCAGGCGTTCGCGGAGCCGGGCGTCACTCTCGCGGAAGTAGTCCCGCAGCCGACCGACCAGCGCCGGATCGAGATCCGGCGCTGGTCCCTCGCTGGTGTTGACCGGGCGCTCGATCCCGCTCGGCCGGGCGTCCGGATCGAGACCCAGCGACGCGTAGAGGCCGGCGACCGCCGAGGCCGACCCGGCCAGCTCGGCCAGGAACACGACCTGCGTGGTGTCCGGGAACGCCGCCCACCAGGGCCGGAGGTCGTCGGCGTAGCGGCCGCGCTCGAGATAGGCGTACGGCGAGACCGAGGTCTGCGCGGGATCCCAGCTTCGCGGGCCGTCGAGGTTCTCCCGCATCGCCTGGGCAAGCGGCCGGTCCTCGACGCCGTGCGTGCGGCTGAACCGCCAGTTCGACACCGCCCGGGCCACCGGGTCACGCAGCAACGCGATGATCTGGGCCGGACCCAGCATCGCCGCGGCACGGGTCGCTGCCTCCCCGTGCTCGAGGTAGCTGGTGCTCTTCTCGCCCCAAAGCCGCTCCCTGGTGGCGTGGGCGAAGTAGGTCTCGCGATACCAGGCCAGCCCTCGATCGGCCCGCTCGGACGACAGGAAGACCTTGGGCTCCGGGCGCGCCGGCCGGGCCATCGCGACGTCGGGGTGCGCCTCGAGCAGCGAGCGCAGGTAGGTGGTGCCGCATCGCTGGGCGCCGATGACGAGCAGGTGCCGGGGCTCCGTCGTCACTGCGAGACTCGGTCGACGACGTGGTACGTCCGATCGGCGCTCACCACGTTGAGCGTGCGCACGACGTACTCGCCGACCATGGACAAGA
Source organism: Nocardioidaceae bacterium (assembly GCA_035262905.1). Taxonomy (GTDB): domain Bacteria; phylum Actinomycetota; class Actinomycetes; order Propionibacteriales; family Nocardioidaceae; genus DATFRX01. The sequence goes on along the minus strand of DATFRX010000004.1, from coordinate 3,506 downwards.
TGGCGATGATGAACCCGTTGAGCACGGCGAGCAACACCGCGAGCGTCGTCCAGCCGCGTACGTCAGAGGCTCCGACCAGGCCGCGCACCAGGTAGACCGCCCCGATCACGAAGCTGATCGCCGAGATCGCGAACCCGACCATCGCGGCCAGCCGCAGTGGATACGAGGAGTAGCTGAACAGGATCGTGAGCACCAGCCGGACGATGCGCACCGTGCTGTAGTTGCTCTCGCCGACCGCGCGCGGGTCGTGCCGGACCGACACGTCCGAGCGGTTACCGGAGTACATCAGCGCCTGGCCCGTGATGTAGGGATAGGCCGTACGGGAGGCGCAGATCCGGTCGACGACGTCTCGTCGCAGAATGCGGAAGTTGGAGACGGTCAGGTCTGGCGGCTGGCCGAAGATCCGCCTGTTGAGCAGCCCGATCGCCTTGCTCCCCAGGCGTCGATAACCCGCCGACTTCTTGCGGTCGAACTTGCCGAACACGACGTCTCGTCCGCACATCGCCTCGTCGATCAGCACCAATGCCTGGTCCGGCGGGTTCTGGAGATCGTCGTCCATCGTGATGACGTAGTCGCCGGTGGCCTCGCGGAGCCCGGCCAGGTTGGCGTTGTGCTGGCCGTAGTTGCGCAGCAAGTCCAGCGCGATCACGTGCGGAAGTGACTGCGCCTTGTCGGCGATCACGTCCCAGCTGCCGTCGCGGCTCCCGTCGTTGACCAGGATCAGCTCGTAGGAGAGCCCGGCTCCCTCGAAGACCTCGACGATCCGATCGACGGTCGTCCCGACAATCGCGACGCTGTTGAATACCGGGACCACGATGGAGTACGTGAACGCCTGTCGATCAAGGCGGCTCGCGGACGCCCGGTGTGGCCGATTCGACCGCGCTGGAGTGCTAGCGTCCATGTCCATTGGGGAACAGGTGGGCGATGGGGATGTCAGCTCCCGAGAATAGGCCACCGGCTCGGGCGGGGCTCATGAGGCGCGCGGCCGAATGGCGGACGAGGTTGCCGGGCGACCCGGTGACCTACGTCGTCGGTGTCGCGGCGCTCGTCGTGTTCGCGCTGCACGGGTTCCAGGGCCGGCTCTCGCGGGATCTGGCCGTGTACGCGTACGCGGGTCAGCAGGTCGCCGACGGTGTGCCGCCGTACGAGGGCATCATGAACCGCGCCGGCCCGCTGGCCCATATGGTCCCCGCTGTCGGGGTGGGCCTGGCCCGGCTCGGCGGGTTCGGCGAGATCCTCGGCATGCGGCTGGTGTTCCTGGCCGTCTCGGTCGCCTGCGTGTGTCTGATCTATGTGCTGGGCCGAACCCTGTTCGCGTCGCGACTCGCCGGGCTCGCCGCCGGCGCGGCCCTGCTGTCGTTCGCCGGGTTCATCGAGTACGCGTCCAACGGTCCGCGCGAGAAGACGGTCATGGTCGCTTTCCTGCTCGGCACTTTGCTGGCGATGACCGGCCGGCGGTGGTTCGCCGCCGGGGTCTGCCTCTGCCTCGCGACGCTCACCTGGCAGCCGGTCTTCATCGTGGGACTCGCGGCGATCGCGGTGGCACTGCTCGCCGAGCCACGTGATCGATGGCTGCGGGCACTCGGCCGGTTGACGGCCGGCCTGCTGGTTCCGGCGGTCGTCTGCGTCGTCTACTTCGCGATCGCCGGTGCCCTCAGGGCCTTCATCGACGGCTTCCTGCTGATCAATCTGAGATACACCGAGGCGTCGTCGTTCTTCGACCGACCGGGATCGAAGTGGGGGCGCCTGACCGACGGCTACGGACTGTCGACCTGGGTGCTGGTCGCGGGTCTGGTGGCCCTGACAGTTGTCGCAATCCGGGTGCTCGTTGGAGGCCAACGGCGGGAGCCGGCGTCCATCTCGGTGATCGCGGTGGGCCTCGCGGGCATCGTGAGCATCGCCTGGACGCTCCGCAACTTCAACGGCTGGCCCGATGCCTTCCTGGTGCTCCCGTTCGCGGCGATCGGCATCGGAGGGCTCGCCGAGGCGGTCGGCGACTACCTGCGGCCGCGTGCGACGGTGCTGGTGACGAGCGCCTGGGTGGCCGTGGCGGTGGTGCTCGCCCTGACGTACTCGATCGGGGCGCGCTCCCACGCGCTCGATCAGCAGCGTCACCAGGTGGCGATGATCCGCGAGGAGATCCCCGGAGCGACGTTCCTGTCGATCGAGGCTCCGCAGCCGCTCGTGATCTCCGGGATGACCAATCCGACCCGTTATCAGATGTTCCGGGACGGCCTGGATCGCTACGTCCATCGCCACTGGCGGCCCGGCGGCCTGGCCGGCTTCGCGGACTGGATCGGGCAGCAGGCGCCAACCGTGATCGCGATCGGCCGGCACGGCGTCCCTCGCTGGCTACGCGACACCATCGATCGCGAGTACCGCTACGCCGGGGAAGCGAGAGGCTGGACCTGCTACGTCAACCGCTCGGTGGATCCGGCGGTCGTCGCGGAAGTGAAGGCCCAGCTGAAGCGCGGTTCGCCGTCCCGCTAGAAGCGCGTTCGGGCTGTTAGCGTCCATGTCCGACCGGTAGAGGCGGGAACGAGTGGATGTCAGCAGCTGAGGAGCGGGCCCGTGGCTCGGGCGGCCAGGTCCGACGCGTCGCGCGCGACTCGGTGATCCTGGCCGGCGGGAGCGTGGCGAACGGTCTTCTCGCCTACGTCTTCTTCGCCCTGACGACCCGCTCGCTGGGTGCCGAGCAGGCCGCGCCGGTGGCCGTGCTCTGGTCCTACTGGGCGCTGTCGGCCGCGGTGCTGACCTTCGCCGTGCAGCACTGGGTGATCCGCACCCTGGCGCATGACGGCCATGGCGGGACGGTGGCCGCCTCGCTGCCGAGGATCGTCGCCGGCGGCGTTGTGCTCTCCGTCCTCGCCGGCCTGGTCGCGTACGCCTTCCGCGAGACGCTGTTCGACGTCGACGGGATCGCGTTCCCGGCGATGATCGCCGGAGTGACCGCCGGGTCGCTGTTCGTCGGTCTGGTGAGAGGTGCGCTCGCGGGCCGGCAGCGCTATCGCGCCACTGCGGCCTCGCTGGCCGGTGAGAACCTGGTCCGGGTCGTCGTCGCGATCCTGGTCGCTGCCGCCGATGGTGGAGCGGAGGCCTTCGGCGTGGCGATGGTGGTGGGTTCGCTGATCGGGCTGGTCTGGCTGTCGAGCCTGCGATTCGACGCTCCGGAGCCCGCGCACGCGGTCGGCAACCCGATGGCCTTGCTTTCCGGCGTCGCCGGCGGTGCGCTGCTGGCGCAGGTCGCGTTGACCGGTGCCCCCATCGTCCTTGCCGTCATCGGCGGCGCTTCGGCCGAGGTGACGTCGCTGTTCGTCGCGCTGGCGGTCTGGCGAGCTCCCTATCTGGTCGCGATCGGAGTCACCCCGCAGCTCACCACGGCGTTCACCCGCCTGGTCGTCCAACGCCGGGTACGCCTGCTCGCCAGCCTGCGTGTCGTGGTGGTCGTAGCGGTCGCGGTCGGAGCCGGTTTGGCCGCCCTTATCGGCACGACCGTGCTGACGCCG
>DATFRX010000003.1:0-8452 GCA_035262905.1 Nocardioidaceae bacterium | reverse complement strand
TGCTCGAGACGATCCGGTCGAAGGCGCCGCATGCGGGCGTCCGGAGCAACTTCATCGTCGGCTTCCCCGGTGAGACCGACGAGGACGTACGCGTGCTCTACGACTTCCTGGCGGCCGCCGAGCTCGATGCGGTCGGAATCTTCGGCTACTCCGACGAGGACGGCACCGAGGCCGCCACGATGGACGGGCAGGTCGACGCCGACGAGATCCGCGACCGGGTGGAGGTCGTGACCCGGCTGGCCGACGAGCTGACCGCCCAACGAGCGGAGCGGCGACACGGCGAGGTGGTCGAGGTGCTGGTCGAGTCGGTCGACGACGGTGACGACGGGCGGACTGCGGAGGGCCGGGCACTCCACCAGGGCCCCGACGTCGACGGCAGCACCTCGCTGACGGAGGTGTCGTCCACCGTCACGGCGGGCGATGTCGTGTCGGCGGTCGTGATCGACAACTCCGGCGCCGATCTGGTGGCCGATCCGACATGAGTACGGCGGCGCGCCCGGCAGCGAGCAACTGGAACATCGCCAACGGCCTGACCGTGCTGCGGCTCGTCCTGGTGCCCCTGTTCGGGTGGCTGTTGCTGACCGACGACGGCGAATCCGACGGCATGCGCGTGGCGGCCTTCGTCGTGTTCGCGGTTGCGGCGGCGACCGACAAGTTCGACGGCGAGCTGGCCCGTCGCCGCGGCATGGTGACCGACTTCGGCAAGGTCGTCGACCCGATAGCCGACAAGGCGCTCACCGGCATGGCATTCATCGGCCTGTCGATCCTCGGCGAGCTGCCGTGGTGGGTGACGGTGGTCGTCCTGGTCCGAGAGCTCGGCGTGACAGCGTTGCGGTTCTGGGTGATCCGGATCGGGATCATCGCCGCGAGCCGGGGCGGCAAGCTCAAAACGGCCCTACAGACGCTGGCGCTCGGGCTCTACATCCTGCCGCTGTCCAGCGCCTTCGATCCGGTCGAGATCGTGGCCATGGCGCTGGCGGTGATCGTCACCGTCGTGACCGGGTTCGACTACGCCGCGCAGGCCTGGCGGATGCACCGTCAGGGCCAAGCCACCCCGTCGTGACCGACAGCGCGGCGAGTCTGCCCGAGGCTGTCGTCGCTGCCGCCCGCGACCGGTCGGCCACGATCGCGACGGCGGAGTCCCTCACCGGCGGACTGGTCTGCGCGGCCCTGGTCGACGTGCCGGGAGCGTCGGACGTCGTACGCGGCGGCGTCGTCGCCTATGCGGCCGACGTCAAGGTGTCCGCCCTCGGGGTGCCCGCCGACCTGGTCGACCGGGTCGGCACCGTCCACCAGGACGTCGCCCGGGCGATGGCGGCGGGCGCCCGTGAACGGCTCCGCGCCACCCACGCCGTCGCCACCACCGGCGTTGCCGGACCCGATCCCAGCGAGGGCCGGCCGGTCGGCACCGTCCACATCGCGGTCGCCGGACCGTCCGGGGTGGTCGACCGGGCGTACGCCTTCGACGGCGATCGACCAGCGGTCCGCCGACAGGCCTGCCGGGCCGCACTCGCCCTTTTGGCCGCCGCATTGGCCGACACGGCGTAGCAGGGGGAAGCATCCTGGCCCGGCTGCCGTTATGGTCCTTATCAGAGAGTGCGCCGACCGGATCGTCCCCGCGGCCCGGTACGGTGGAAGGTATCCGACAACAAGCCGCCCAGACGATGTACGCCCAGCAGCGACCCGCTGACAGTCCTTGGAGGTAGTGCCGTGACCATGCTCCGGGAGCGGATCGGCGAGGTGCTGCGCGAGGTCCGAATGCGGCAGGGCCGCACCCTGCGGCAGATCTCTCAGCAGGCCCAGGTCAGTCTCGGCTACATCTCGGAGATCGAACGGGGACAAAAGGAGCCCAGCTCGGAGCTGTTGGCGGCGATCTGTGCCGCTTTGGACGTGCCGCTGTCGGTGCTCCTGCTCGAGGTGAGCTCGCGACTGGCAGCTGAGGAGCGCGCCGAGGCGATCGCCAACACGCTCGAGACGGTTGGCGACGTGACGGTGGCCCAGCCGGCCGACGTCGTGATCGCGGCCTGACCTCGCTCCCGCCGGCTCCATGTCATCGGAGTCGTACCTTCACGAACTCTTCTCGCTGGACGGCCGCGTCGCGCTGGTGACCGGGGGCAGCTCAGGGATCGGCCGGGCCATCGCCGGGGCGCTGGCCCGGGCCGGGGCGAGTGTGGTCGTCGTGGCCCGCCGTGAGTCAGAGCTCGCTGCCACCGTGGACGAGCTGGCCGCGAACGGCTGCCGGGCCGGGTGGGTGAGCGCCGATCTGAGCAGTCGTGACGGCGTACGAAGTGCCGCCGACCGGGCCACGGAGCAGTTCGGCGAACCGGACATCGTGGTCAGCAGCGCCGGCATCAACCTGCGGCCGCCGATGGGCGAGGTCGACGAGCGGGTGTGGGACGCCACCATGGCGGTCAACCTCGAGGCGCCGTACCTGCTGGGCCAGCGATTCGGGCCGGCCATGGCCGCCCGCGGCTTCGGACGGCTGATCCACGTCAGCTCACAACAGGCACACCGGGCCTTCGTCGACAGCGGCGCGTACGGCGTGTCGAAAGGCGCCCTGGAGTCCCTGGCCCGATCACAGGCCGAGGCCTGGTCGCGGCACGGCGTCACCTGCAACACCCTGGTCCCTGGCTTCGTGATGACGCCGCTCAACGCCCGGCTGGCCGACGATCCCGATCGGGTCGCGAGCCTCGCCGCCCGCACCATGGTGGGCCGCAACGGACTCGCCGAGGACTTCGCCGGTGCGGCGGTCTGGCTGGCGAGCCCGGCCGCGGCCTATGTCACCGGGCAGTCGATCTTCGTCGACGGCGGCTTCTCCGTCCATTGAGCGAGTTGACGTTGCGGTGACGGCGCGATTGCCTTCTTCTGTGGGGATCTTGCGGATTCGTCCGGTGGACGACGACGCCGGCGTCAGCGACTGGCGCACCGTCTACAACGACGTCGTGCCGACCGCGGTGTTGTCGCTCGACGAGGTACGCGAGCGCAACCGGCGCCACGACCTGAGCGTTGCCTATCTCGACGATGACACGCTGGTCGGCTGCTCGACGGTTCGCCCGCCGACCCTGGAGTCCGCGACAGCGACCGTGATCGCTCGGGTACTCACGCCGTACCGCGGTCGGGGCTACGGCGAGCACATCTATGCCCACGGGCTGGAACGTGCTCGCATGCTCGGTGCCGACGCGATCGAGACGATCGTCCTGGCGTCCAACACCGACGGCCTCCGGTTTGCACATACCCACGGGTTCCGCGAGATCGAGCGCTATCTGCTGCCTGGAGACACCATCGAGTGGGTCACGCTGCGGCTCGGCATCGGTTAGAGGGCCGACGACCGTAGTCGCAAGCCCTTCGGGGTGGCGCGGAAGCCGGCCGACTCCAACTCGGCCCCCAGCGGACTGTCCAGGGCGCGTTCGCCGTTGATCGACTCGATCGCGAGCTGGTCGAGCCGGCCGCTGTGGACGGTCTCCGCGAGGGCGGCAAGCGCCGGGTCGGTCCGGTCGGGCTCGAAGGTCAGCAGGGTTCGCCCGCCGCGCTCGACATAGGCGGTGAGGGCGCCATCGACCAGGATCACCAACGCACCCGCCTTGCGCCCGGGCCGGTGCCCGCCCACGTCGGCCCGCTCCGGCCAGGGGACGGCGGCGCCGTAGGGGTTGGCCGGATCCGTCGCGGCCAGCACGACCGCCTGGCCACGGTCCGAATCCCCGGCGACGGACCGGAGCCGGTCGACCGCGCCGGTGGACCCGAACTGCGCGGCGCCCAGCGAGCCTACGAAGTAGCCGCGTCGACACCGCCCGGACTCCTCGAAGCGCCGGAGGACCGGATAGATCCCGGCGAAGCCACCCGGCATGCGTTCGCTGACGACTGCACCTCGGGTCACGACGCCGTGCCGGTCGAGTAGCACCTCGGCGGCCGTCAGGGCCCGTCGGGTCGGATCGGGCTCCAGCTCGGGCAGCAGGCTCCATCGTCCGGCGGCGGTGGCCGGACCGGTACGGGACGGGAGCCGGGGCCGCGGCGGTCGACCGCGGGAGTAGACCCGGCTGCGAGGCGGAGACCGCCGCGGTCGGTGCGCTCCGGCGGACCCGACCAGGGCGCGCAGCGGCGCCAGCGTGTCGTTGGTCAGGCGGCCGGCCCAGACCAGGTCCCACAGCGCCGTATGCAACGCGTCGTCATCGGTCAGCCCCATCGCGTCGGCCAACTGGCGGAAGAAGAACGCGCCACCGGGACCGAGCGTGTCGAGCACCCGGCCGTGCAGCTCACCGGGCTCGAGACCGGCGCGATCCGGCAGGGTCAGCGGCGCCGAGTCGGCGAGGTGCAGGCTCAGCCAGCCGTCGCCGCCTGACAGGTCACCGGCACCGGCCCAGACCACCTCGCCGGTCGCGGTGAGCTCGTCGAGGAGGGCGGGGGAGTAGTCACGGACCCGGCTGCCGAGCACGAGACTCTCGAGGGCGGAGGCCGGCACGGCGCAGCCGGAGAGCTGCTCGACGACGGCCAGGACTCCGTCGGCGCCGTGCAGGTCGCCGCCGACGTGTTGCCAGACGGGCAGGAACCGGCCCAGGACGACCGGCTCGACCGGCTCCACGTCCTTTCGGAGCGCTGCGAGGGAGCGACTGCGAAGCCGGCGCAGCACCCCGACATCGCACCACTCGGAGCCGCTGCCGCCCGGCCGGAACTCGCCCTCGACCACGCGTCCCTCGGCGCCCAGCCGACGGAGCGTCTCGTCGACGACCGCCGGTGCGAGACCGAGCCGCCGGGAGGCATCGTCGCGGGTGAAGGGCCCGTGGGTGCGGGCGAACCGGCCGACCACGTCGCCCAACGGGTCGGCGACCGGCTCGAGGAACGGCTCCGGCACACCGGCCGGCACCTCGAGTCCGAACGCGTCCCGTAGCCGGCTCACGTCCTCGACCGCCGCCCATGTCCGGACGCCGTGCCGGTCGAAGTCGACCCCCCGATGCTGGTCGCGCAGCTCGGTCAGCCAGCCGAGTGCGGCGTCCGGATCGGTTACGCGATCGCGTACTTCGTCGTCGGTGAGCGGTCCGACCTCGCGGAGCAGATCGGCGACTCCCTCGACATCTTTGGCCCGCCAATCGGGCGCTCGGCGCTGCAGCTCGGACTCGACCTGGTCGATGACGGCAGCGTCGAGCAGCTCACGCAGCTCGGCCCGGCCGAGCAGCTCGGTCAGCAGCGACGAGTCGATCGACAGGGCAGCCGCCCGGCGCTCGGCGAGCGGGCTGTCACCTCCGTAGAGGAACTCCGCGACGTAGCCGAACTGGCCGAACAGCAGCGACTGCGCGAACGGCGACGGCGTCGGCGTCTGGACCTCGATCAGCCGGATCCGGGCCGCCGCGAGATCGGTCTGCAGCTGGCGCAGCGCGGGCACGTCGTAGACGTCCTGCAGGCACTCCCGCATGGCCTCCAGCACGATCGGGAAGTCGGGGTACTTGTGGACGACCTCGAGCAGCTGGGCGGAACGCTGCCGCTGCTGCCACAGGGCGTTGCGCCGGTCGCGGCCGGCTCGGCGCGGCAGCAGCAGTGCCCGGGCGGCACATTCGCGGAATCGCGCGGCGAACAGGGCGGAGCCGCCGACCTCGGCGGTCACCAGATCCTCGATCTCGTCCGGCTCGAAGACGAACGCCTCGGGGCCGGGCGGCTCGGCGTCGGACTGCGGCAGCCGCACCACGATCCCGTCGTCGCTGGCAGTGGCCTTGGCGGTGACGCCGTAGCGGGCACGCAGCCGGGCGTCGACGATCAGTGCCCACGGGCCGTGGACGGCGAGGCCGAAGGGGGAGTGCAGCAGGATCCGCCAGTCGCCGGACTCGTCCTTGCCGCGCTCGACGAGCAGGGTCCGGTCGGTCGGCAGATCGCCGGTCGCCTGCTGCTGCTCGCCGAGGAAGGTCACCAGGTTGGTCGCCGCGGTCTGGCCGAGCCCCGCATCGAGGCATCGGGTCACCGCCTCGGCCTCGTCGGCGGCTGCGAGCTCGCGGGTGAACGCGCCGATCGCGGCTCCGAGCTCGGCCGGCCGACCCTGGGCGTCTCCCTTCCAAAACGGCAGCCGGCCGGGCTGACCGGGCGCCGGAGCGACGAGTACGCGATCGTGGGTGATGCTGTCGATCCGCCAGCTGGTCGAGCCGAGCACGATGACGTCGCCGACCCGCGACTCGAACACCATCTCCTCGTCCAGCTCCCCGACCCGGGCCGGTCGGCGGTCGCCGTCGCTACCAACCAAGAAGGCGCCGTAGAGCCCGCGATCGGGGATCGTGCCGCCGGATGTGACCGCGAGCCGACCGGCGCTGGGCCGCCCGGTCAGCGTGTTGGCAACGCGGTCCCAGACCACTCGCGGCCGTAGACCGGCGAACTCGTCCGACGGGTAGCGCCCGGCGAGCAGCTCCAGCGTGGCGTCGTACGCCGACCGTGGCAGTGCGGCGAAGGGCGCGGCCTTGCGCACCGTGGCGTACCAGGCCTCGACCTCGATCGTGTCCATGGCCGCGGCCGCGATGGTCTGCTGGGCGAGCACATCGAGCGGATTCGCCGGCATCGCGAGCTCCTCGATGGCCCCAGACCGGATCCGCTCGATGCTGATCGCGGCATGCAGCAGGTCGGAGCGGTTGGTCGGAAAGAACACGCCTCGCGACGTCTCGCCGACATGGTGGCCGGCCCGGCCGACCCGCTGCACTCCGCTCGCCACCGAGGGCGGCGACTCGACCTGAACGACGAGGTCGACGTCACCCATGTCGATGCCGAGCTCGAGGCTGCTCGTGGCGACGACACAGGGGAGCCGCCCGGCCTTCAGGTCCGACTCGACAAGGGCCCGCTGCTCCTTGCTGACCGAGCCGTGGTGGGCCCGTGCGATCCCGGCGGATCCGCCTCGTGACGCTCCGGACTGCGCCATGACCTGGGCCGGCGGCTCGGGATCGGTCGGCAGGTCGGCGCCCTCGCGTTCGGCGGCGATCTCGTTGAGCCGGGCGGTCAGCCGTTCGGCGACTCGTCGCGAGTTGGCGAACACGATCGTCGAGCGGTGCTCCTCGATCAGATCGACGATCCGCTCCTCGACATGCGGCCAGATCGACGGCTTGGCCGGCTTCTCGTCGTCCGGCGACGGCTTGAGCGTGGACGAGGCGGTCTGCGGCACGGCGCCGATCGCGGTCATGTCCTCGACGGGTACGACCACCGACAGGTCCCATGCCTTCGCCGCCTCCGGGGCGACGACGCGTACCGGATGCGTACCCCCGAGGAAGCGGGCCACCCGGTCGATCGGCCGGACCGTGGCCGAGAGCCCAACCCGCTGGGCTGGCTCCGGCAGCAGATCGTCGAGGCGCTCCAGCGACAGGGCGAGATGGGCGCCGCGCTTGGTGCCCGCGACCGCATGGACCTCGTCGAGGATCACCGTGTCGACGCCGCGCAACGCCTCACGCGCCCGCGAGGTCAGGAGCAGGAACAGCGACTCCGGGGTCGTGATCAGGATGTCCGACGGCCGGGTGGCGAACCGCCTCCGCTCGTCGGACGGGGTGTCTCCGGATCGGACGGCGACCTCGACGTCACGGGTCGGGCTGCCCAGCCGCTCGGCGGTCGCCGCGATGCCGCGCAGCGGGGTCCGGAGGTTGCGCTCCACGTCGACGGCCAGTGCCTTGAGCGGCGAGACGTAGAGCACCCGGCAGCGTCGCTGGCGATCGTCGTCCGGAGCTGTCGTGGCCAGCCGATCCAGCGCCCAAAGGAACGCCGCCAGCGTCTTGCCGGAGCCGGTCGGTGCCACGACCAGCGCGTTGGCGCCACCGCTCACCGCGTCCCAGGCATCGACCTGGGCCGGCGTCGGCGCGGCGAACGCGGACTCGAACCAGGCGCGGGTCGCCGTCGAGAACCGCCCGAGCACGCCGTCCGGCGCGCTGTCCTGCGAGGTCTCCACCCCGCCATCTTGACGCAGGCTGCCGACAGGCCGGGCATTCCGGAACCGACCGCCAGCGTTCCGGTGCGGACTAGGGCAGCTGCACCGAGTTCCAGGACTGGCCGCCGTCGTCGGTACGGCAGAGGTTGCCGTGGACGTCGATCACGTAGCCCACCGAGTCGGTCGTGAAGCCGGCGTAGACGTACGGGCCGTCGCCGAGGCCGGTCGCCCGCGTCGGAACCCCGGAGTCGACCACCCAACCCTCCGAGCCCGACAGGACGAAGGCGCTGTCGGCGCTGATCGCGGCGATGGTGGTCGGCTCCTCAGAAGGCGGGATGTCGAGGAGCTTCTCCGGGCTATCCCAGTTCTGGCCCTGGTCGACACTGCGGACCACCGTCGGGGTGGTGTCGTCGCAGAAGGCCCAGACTGCGTCCTTGGTCGCGCTGACATCGGCCGGATGGCAGCCGATGTCGCTGACGTTCCACTGGACCCCGTCGTCGGTCGTGTAGGCGAACCCCGGTCGGCCACCGGCCAGCGGAACGCCGAACGCGTTCTCGCCGAGGGCGACTGCCATGCCCG
>DATFRX010000002.1:0-8631 GCA_035262905.1 Nocardioidaceae bacterium | reverse complement strand
CTCCTCATCGACGAGGTTGAGCCAGGCCATCTGGTCATTCGTACGCAGCTCGGAGTCGGCTGTTTCGAGCACCGCCGCGTAGTGCCGGGCGTGCCGCTCCGAGACGGCGTCGGCCAGGTCCTGTTCGTCGAGCCGGGCCAGGGCGTAGTCGCGGATCGCCGACAGAATGTCGTAGCGCGCCTCGGCACCCTCTCGGCGGACGAAGACCAGCGAACGGTCCACCAGCCGGCCAACGAGCTCGAGCACGTCCGGCTCGTCGGGTCCGAGGTCCGCACAGACCGCCTCGGCGGCGTCCAGGGTCCAGCCGCCGACGAAGACCGAGAGCGCGGCCAGACAGCGCTGATCAGCCGGCTCCAGTAGGTCGTAGCTCCAGGAGATCGCCGCCCGCATCGTGCGGTGGCGAGCCGGGCCGGACCGATCGCCGCTGCGCAGGATGCCGAACGACTCGTCGAGCTCGCGGGCGATCTGGCGGACCGTGAGCACGTTGAGCCGGGCGGCGGCCAGTTCGATGGCCAACGGCATACCGTCCAGGCGACGCACGACGTGGGCGACCTCGGGCATGCCGTCGTCGATCGAGTCGACTCCACGGGCGGCCGCCCGGGCGAGGAACAGCCGCACCGCCGGCGATCCCACCAGCCGCTCGGCCGGAGTGTCCGGCGGCGGCAACGCGAGCGGGCGTACCACCTGCACGGCCTCCCCCGGCACGCCCAGCAGCTCGCGGCTGGTCGCCAGCACCCGCAGCTCCGGGCACCGGCCGAGCAGCGCCGCGGTCATCTCCGCGCTCTCCTCGATCACGTGCTCGCAGTTGTCCAGCACGATCAAGGTCCGGCGGCCGGCGATCGAGGTCGCGATGAGGTCGAGTGGATCGGCGCCGGGCATCGGCCGCAGCCCCAGCGCCGCCGCCGTCGTACTCGCCACCGAGGCGCCCACGACCACCGGTTCCAAGGACACCCAGCAGGCCATGGCCCCCAGCCGGTCGGCACACGCCTGCGCCAGGGCAGCGGCCAGCCGGGTTTTGCCGATGCCGCCGGGCCCGGTCAGGGTCAGCAGGCGCGTCGGTGTCTCGGTCAGCCGGAGTACGGCGTCGGACAGCTCGGCGGCCCGGCCGATCATCTCGTTGGTCGGCGCCGGCGGCGGAATACAGCGGACGGCCACGTCGGCCGGGCCGGCGGCGACGTCGAGGAAGGTCACGCGATCGGTGGTACCGAGGCCGAGTGCGTCGGCGAGCATCCGGGCGGTGAGCGGCCGGGGGGCACGCCGGCGGCCTCGTTCCAGAGCGGCGACCGCATCGACGCTCAGTCCGGCGCGGCGAGCCAGCTCCTCCTGGGACAGGCCACTGGCCCGGCGGTGCTGACGCAATAGCTGGCCGAACTCGGGTCCGTCAACGGCTTCCGAGTTGCTCCCCTGAGTCCGTCCAGAGACCACCCGTTTCGTCCCGTCTCCTCCGCGCCACCGTTCGTGTCCTCCCAGGTCACGGTAATCCGCGTGGCAGGACATTGTCAGCCGAACCTGGGCGATGGCGAGATGGAGCCGCCGGCGGCCGGTGCTACTAGGCGACCGCCCCGGCGAACCGATCCGGGTCATCGAACGGCCCGACGATGGCCAGCGCCGGCGTCGCCGCGAGCAGATCGGCGGCCAGCTCGCGTACGTCGTCGAGGCTGACCGAGTCGATCCGCTTGAGCACCTCGTCGATGCTCGGCAGCTCGCCGTGGAGCAGGTCGGCCTTGCCGATCCGGCTCATCCGGGACCCGGAGTCCTCCAGGCCGAGCACGACGCTGCCGCGGAGCTGGCCCTTGCCTCGCTCCAGCTCGGCGGCGCTGATGCCGCTCTCGGAGACCTGGACGAGCTGCTCCCGGACCAGCGAGAGGACGTCGTCGACCTTCGGCGGCGCGCAGCCCGCGTAGACGCCCAGCAGACCGGCGTCGGCGTAGTTGGATGCATAGGAGTAGACGGCGTAGGCCAGGCCGCGCTTCTCGCGCACCTCCTGGAACAGCCGCGACGACATCCCGCCGCCCAGCGCCGCGTTGAGCACACCGGCCGCGTGCCGTCGCTCGTCGCCGCGCCGGAGACCCGGCAGGCCCAGCACCAGGTTGGCCTGCTCGGTCTGCCGAGTGACCAGGCTGGCCCCGAGACCGAACGGCGCCGCCGCCCCGCCCCGTCGTGGAGCCTGCGGCCGGACCGAGTCGTCGGCCAGGAACCCGCCCATCCCGAATGCCTTGCGCACCAGGCGGACGACCTGGCGGTGCTCGACGTTGCCGGCGACCGCGACGACGATCGAGTCGGCTCGGTAGCGGCGCCGGTAGTAGCCGGCGATCTGGGTGCGGGTCAGGGTCCGGATCGAGTCCGGCTGACCGGCGATCGGGCGGCCCAGCGGGCTGTCGCCCCAGACCCGCGACGCGATCAGGTTGTGCACCACGTCGTCCGGGTCGTCGTCGTTCATGGCGATCTCTTCGAGGATCACCCCACGCTCGGACTCGACATCGATGCCGGCCAGCTGCGAGCTGGTGACCATGTCGGCCACCGTCTCGACCGCGAGCGGCAGGTCGGCGTCGATCACCCGGGCGTGAAAGCAGGTGTACTCCTTGGCGGTGAACGCGTTCATCTCGCCGCCGACGGCGTCGAGTGCCTCGGAGATGTCCAGCGCCGACCGGTTCGGCGTCCCCTTGAACAGCAGGTGCTCGAGGAAGTGGGAGGCGCCGGCGAGGCTCGGAGCCTCGTCGCGCGAGCCCACGCCGACCCAGATACCGAGGGATGCCGAGCGGACGCCCGGCATCGCCTCGGTGATGACCCGCAGGCCACCGGGCAGCACCGTACGCCGCACCAGGCCGCCGTCGTCGGCGCCCAGCAGCGTACGGGTGCTGCCGATCGGTTGCTCGGGGTCGAGTCGGCGAGCCGTCACTGGGTCGAAGCCGCCGACTCGGCGCTGCTCGACCCGGCCGACTCTCCGGCCGCCTTGGCCTCGTCCTCCGGGACCGCGATCAGCGACAGCTTGCCGCGATCGTCGATCTCGGCGATCTCGACCTGGATCTTCTGACCAACGCTCACGACGTCCTCGACGTTCTCGACCCGTTTGCCGCCGGCCAGGGCGCGCAGCTTGCTGATGTGCAGCAGGCCGTCCTTGCCGGGCAGCAGCGAGACGAAGGCGCCGAAGTTCATGATCTTGACGACCGTGCCGAGGTAGCGCTCGCCGACCTCGGGCATCGTCGGGTTGGCGATCGCGTTGATCGCCGACCGCGCCGCCTCGGCCGCTTCGCCGGTCTCGGCGCCGACGTAGATCGTGCCGTCGTCCTCGATCGTGATGTCGGCTCCGGTGTCGTCCTGGATCTGGTTGATGACCTTGCCCTTGGGCCCGATCACCTCGCCGATCTTGTCGACCGGGACCCGCATCGTGATGATCCGCGGCGCGTACGGCGACATCTCGTCCGGACCGTCGATGGCCTCGGTCATGACGTCGAGGATCGCGAGCCGGGCGTCCCGCGCCTGCTTCAGCGCAGCGGCCAGGACCGACGCCGGGATGCCGTCGAGCTTGGTGTCGAGCTGCAGCGCGGTCACGAACTCGCGAGTACCGGCGACCTTGAAGTCCATGTCGCCGAACGCGTCCTCGGCACCGAGGATGTCGGTGAGCGTGACGTACTCGGTCTCGTCGTTGACCGCACCGGAGATCAGGCCCATCGCGATGCCCGCGACCGGAGCCCGCAGCGGGACGCCGGCGTTGAGCAGACCCATCGTCGAGGCGCAGACCGAGCCCATCGACGTCGAGCCGTTGGAGCCGAGCGCCTCGGACACCTGCCGGATGGCGTAGGGGAACTCCTCACGCGTCGGCAGCACCGGCAGCAGGGCCCGGCCGGCCAGCGCGCCGTGGCCGATCTCGCGCCGCTTGGGCGAGCCGACCCGGCCGGTCTCGCCCGTCGAGAACGGCGGCATGTTGTAGTTGTGCATGTAGCGCCGCGTCGTCTCGGGCGACAGCGTGTCGAGCTTCTGCTCGAGGCCGAGCATGTTGAGCGTCGTGATGCCCATGATCTGGGTCTCGCCCCGCTCGAACAGCGCCGAGCCGTGCACCCGCGGCACCACGCCGACCTCGGCCGACAGGGTACGGATGTCGGCCAGGCCACGGCCGTCGATGCGGATCTTCTCGCGAAGGACGCGGTCGCGGACGAGCTCCTTGGTCAGCGCCCGAAGCGCCTCGCCGAGCTCCTTCTCACGACCCTCGAAGTCGGCGCCGAGCTTGTCGAGCACCGCCACCTTGATCTCGTCGAGCTTGGTCTCGCGCTCGGCCTTGCCGGCGATCGTCAGCGCAGCCGCGAGGTCGTCGCGTGACGTCGACTCAACGGCGGCGAAGGCGTCGTCCTCGTAGTCGCGAAAGCGCGGGTACTCCCGCTCCGGCGGGGTCGCGTTCTCGGCGATCTGCTGCTGAGCGGCGCACAGCTGCTTGATGAAGGGCTTGGCCGCCTCGAGGCCCTCAGCGACGATCTCCTCGGTGGGCGCGGTGCCGCCACTCTGGACGAGGTTCCACGTCGACTCGGTGGACTCGGCCTCGACCATCATGATCGCGACGTCGCCATCCTCGAGGACGCGACCCGCCACCACCATGTCAAACACTGCATCCTCGAGCTGGCTGTGGGTCGGGAAGGCGACCCACTGGTCCTCGATCAGCGCCACCCGGGTGCCGCCGATCGGGCCGGAGAACGGCAGGCCGGCGATCTGGGTGGACGCCGACGCCGCGTTGATCGCCAGCACGTCGTAGGCGTGATCCGGGTCGAGGGCCATCACGGTGATGACGACCTGGACCTCGTTGCGCAGGCCCTTGGCGAAGGTCGGCCGCAGCGGCCGGTCGATCAGGCGGCAGGTGAGGATCGCGTCCTCGCTCGGCCGGCCCTCACGACGGAAGAACGAGCCGGGAATGCGCCCGGCGGCGTACATACGCTCCTCGACGTCGACCGTCAGCGGGAAGAAGTCGAGGTGCTCCTTGGGATTCTTGCTGGCCGTCGTCGCCGACAGCAGCATCGTCCCGTCGTCGAGGTACGCCGCGACCGAGCCGGCTGCCTGCCGGGCGAGCCGACCGGTCTCGAAACGTACCGTGCGGGTGCCGAATCGTCCGTTGTCCAGGACGGTCTCGGCTACGGAAAGGTTGGGTCCCTCCACGGGATACCCCTTTCTGGTCTCGCGGAGCAGTCCACGAGGCTGCCGGTCCATCGCCAGGACGCGTGCCGGTCTTCGATCGAGGCGGGCGGGGTGGACACCTGTCGACTCCGCACGCCACTACCGAGGACCGGCCAGCCGCACAGGCTCGCCGAAGCTGCTCCGCAGTGGGTTTCAGTGGTGTTCAGTTGTGGCGCGTACACAAGTGAGCGGCCGCTCCGGAGAGGGCCGCTGCACGTGAGTCACTTCCGTAGACCGAGTCGTTCGATGAGGGCTCGGTAGCGCTCGATGTCGGTGTCATGCAGGTAGTTGAGCAACCGGCGACGCCGGCCGACGAGCAGCAACAGGCCACGACGGCTGTGGTGGTCGTGCTGGTGCTCCTTGAGATGCTCGGTCAGATGCGAGATCCGATGCGTGAGCAGAGCGACCTGTACCTCCGGGGATCCGGTGTCGCCCTCGCCAGTGGCGTATTCGTCGATGATCTTCTGCTTGGTCGCGACGTCCAGCGACACGCGAACTCCCTTCAAAGGATTCATTGCGCGGCGCGCCGGGGCCTGTTCACCCGGGCACTGTGATTCCGCGGCCGGTCTACGGCGCGGCCAGGGTATCAGCGTGTTACCGCTTAGCCCTAATTCGCCACGTCCTGACAACCGTACGCGCGGCCGAAGAATTCCCAGGTGAATCGGTCCCGGCGCCGACGATACCCGGCCGATCCGGACACCGCGTCAGCTCGGCTAGCCCGTCGCAGCCGCCTCGTCCTCCCGGCGCAGCGTCTCGTAGACGGTGTAGACGCCGATCGCCTGCTCCAGCTCCCGGGACAGGCTGGCGAAGAACTGCTCGCGGTAGGTCGAGTCGGTGACGGCGTACACAGTGAAGTAGAGCCCGGCGAACGCGGCGAGGAAGACCGAGACCTGGAAGAGCTCTCTGCTGATCGGCACCCACTGCTCGACCGACGGCAGATATCTCAGGTCATGGCCGACCCAGGACTCGATCACGCTGGGCTCGATCGCGAGCATGCCGAAGACGATGAAGAACGCGAAGACTGTCAGCGACAGCACCAGCACCTGCAGCAGCTGGCTGACCAGGAGCACGAGCACCAGGTTCGCCCGCGGCATCCGGGACAGCCGGGCCGGATAGGCGTCGCCCTTCAGGGTCGCCGCGGCCCCAGCCAGCGGGGTCCCCCGGCAGCACTCGACCAGGCGGTCGTCGGCTGCCTCGTCCTCGACGTGGTGAACCTCGTCGGGCAGCCGGACCAGCAAGAAGGCGATGGCGATCGCGGCGAACAACAGCACGCCCAGCCACAGCCGCCCACGGCTGAGCTCAGACGCGACCTGCCACACCTCGGTGTTGATGAACAGGAACGTCATGAACAGCAGCAAGAGCGGCAGCGCCCGCGTGAGCAGGCGGAACATCAGGCGGAACGAGCCAACGGTCCGCCAGGTGGCCCAGAGCAGGATCGGCCGCAGCCCGAGGAAGGTCCAGCCGTAGCCGAGCACGAGGAGCAGCAGGGCTCCGGTCGCGATCGCCACGCCGGCCGACACAGACGTCGAAAGGAGTCCGACCACGACGCCGACCGCGCCGGCGACGACGGCGGCGCCGGTAAGGAGCCAGATCACCCGACGCTTCTGGTGACGCTCGATCAGACTCCGACGCTCCCGGTAGATGAAGTACGGCAGGCCATTGGCGTCGAGCCAGGCCTCGGCCTCCTGCATCGACTCGGCGCGCTGCTCCGGGTTCATCGCTCAGTATCGGGTGCACCGGTGTGGTCGAGGTGCGCCCGGACCTCCTCGACGTCGATACACATCCGGTCGGTCAGTTCCTTCACCGAGTCGAACCGCAGCTGGCCCCGGATCCGCTCGACGAAGCTGACCTCGACGGTGACGCCGTAGAGCTCCAGGTCGTCACGGTCGAGCACGTAGGACTCCACCCAGCGGTAGGTCTCGTCGAAGGTCGGGTTGGTGCCGACGCTGATCGCCGCCGGCAACGGTCGCCCGTCCTCGACGTCAGAGGGCGGCAACGCCCGCAGCCAGCCCGCGTAGACGCCGTCGGCCGGGACTGCGCCGATCCCGGTGGCCGGCACGTTGGCGGTCGGGAAGCCGAGCTCGCGACCGCGGTGGGCGCCCTCGACGACCTCGCCGACGACCGAGTAGGGCCGGCCCAGTCCCTCGGCGGCGGCCGCCACATCACCTTCGGCGAGCGCCTGCCGCACGTACGAGGACGACCACGCATGCTTGGCGCCCGCGAGCGCAAGGGCATGGGTGGCGAAGCCGTACTTCTCCCCCAGCTCCTCCAGGACCTGGGTGTTGCCCGCCGCCTTGGCGCCGAAGCGGAAGTTCTCGCCGACGACGACGGCCTTGGCGTGCAGTGCCTCGACGAGCACGCGGCGTACGAACTCCTCCGGCGACCACGACGACAGCTCCCGGGTGAACGGCAGGACCAGAACGCGGTCGGCGCCCGCATCGCCGAGCAGTTCGGACCGCTGCTCGATGGTCGTCAGCGCGGCCGGCGCCCGCTCGGGCAACAGCACCTGCATCGGGTGCGGATCGAAGGTGATCGCGACAACCGGCACGCCCTGGTCGGCCGCCACCGTCCGGGCCTGGTCGAGGACGAACCGGTGCCCGAGGTGGACGCCGTCGAAGTTGCCGATCGTCACCACGCTCGGGCCGAAGCCGGCCTCGATGTCGTCGAGAGAGCGCCACACGAGCATGGGAGAAGCCTGCCACCTTCCATAAGAACCTTCTCATCCGCGCCTCACCTCGATCTGGATATGGCGCGCGATCGTGGTGCAATGACATTGATGTGGAAAGCGGCGGCGGCGTTCATCCTGGCCATCGGAGCCGGCGGCTTCGTGGCGGGATCCGTCCTCGGCGACCCCGGACCCCCGAACGTCGGCGACCCGATCGTGCTCGGCGAGGACGGACCGTCGAGCCAGCCGCCCGGCACCGCTGATCCCACGGCCCGTCCCACCGACGACGACGGCACCGCAGACCAGGGTGGCGGCAACGACGACGACGCGGCCGATGACGATCTCGATACGATCTACCACTCGCCGGACGATCTGAGCGACGACAGCCACGGACGCGGTCGCGGGCGTGGACGCGGTGGCGACGACGGCGTCCGGGACGACCACGGCGGCCACCACGGTGGCGGTGGCGTCGACGACAGCAGCGGCCACGGCAGTGGCCACGACTCTGGAGGCCACAGCGGAAGCGACGACTGAGCACGACCGCGGCTCGGTCCTCCGCCGCCCCGTCCCGGTGCGGCTGCGGATCACCGCGGCGGTCGTCGTGCTCGCAGCACTGGCGCTCGCGGTCGCCGGGTTCGTGGTCTACGCCCTCGAGTCGCAGCGGATCGACGACAACATCGAGCAGCAGATCACCCAGGAGGTCGACGAGTTCGAGCTGCTGGCATCGAAGAGCTCGTCCAATGACCCCGAGGCTTTGATCAGACTGGCGCTGCGGAACAACGTCCCGTCCTCGGACGAGCTGATCT
>DATFRX010000001.1:0-11328 GCA_035262905.1 Nocardioidaceae bacterium | reverse complement strand
GCGCGCTCGGTCCCGTCGGCGTACGACGATCGCGCTCGTCTCGACGGTCGTCGTCTTCGGCATCGCGGCGATCGTGATCGTCAGTTCGCCGGGCTGGGATCGGGTCCAGGAGACCTTCTTCAACTGGGGCGAGGCGAAGTCGTCCCTGCCGGAGATCCTGCGCGGCTTCCGTACGACGATCAAGATGTTCCTCATCGCCGAGGTGTGCATCCTCGTCGTCGGTCTGCTCGTCGCCTTCGTCCGGGTCGCGCCCGCGCCCGGCCTGGCGCCGGTGAAGCTGATCGCCATCATCTACACCGACGTCGCCCGCGGCACGCCGACGCTGCTCGTGGTCTACCTGATCGGGTTCGGTCTGCCGGCGTTGGAGTTGCAGGGCATCCCGACGAGTACCTTCGTGCTCGGCGTCATGGCGCTGACCTTCTCGTACGGCGGCTACGTCGCCGAGGTGATGCGGGCCGGCATCCAGTCGGTACATCCGAGCCAGTGGGCGAGTGGCCGTTCACTCGGGCTGTCGTACGGGCAGACGCTGCGCCATGTCGTGCTGCCGCAGGCGATTCGCCGGGTGCTGCCGCCGCTGATCAACGACTTCGCGTCGCTGCAGAAGGACACGGCGCTGGTCGCCTCGATCGG
Organism: Nocardioidaceae bacterium; assembly: GCA_035262905.1. GTDB lineage: Bacteria > Actinomycetota > Actinomycetes > Propionibacteriales > Nocardioidaceae > DATFRX01. The sequence continues at coordinate 10,698 of DATFRX010000001.1, read as the reverse complement.
CGTCTTCGAGGCGTTCCGGGCGGCGCAGGTGGAGTCGGCTGCCGACTTCAACTACACGCCGTTCGTCGTGGCCGCGATCGGATACATCCTCCTGACCGTGCCGATTGCGCGATTCACCGACTGGCTGGCGTTGCGGGCCGTACGCCGGGAGCAGGGTGCGAGCGCATGACGTCGTCGACGGAGGAGGTCGAACGGAAGCCGCCGCTGCTGCGGTTGGAGAGTGTGCGCAAGCACTTCGGGGACAACCAGGTGCTGCGCGGGCTCGACCTGACGGTCGCCGAGCACGAGGTCGTGTGCCTGATCGGGGCCAGCGGCTCCGGCAAGTCGACCCTGCTGCGCTGCGTCAACCTGCTCGAGACCGTCGACGACGGGACGGTCTGGTTCGCCGACCGGGACATCAGCGATCCACGGGTCGACGCCGACGAGATCCGCCGCGAGATCGGCATGGTGTTCCAGGCGTACAACCTGTTTCCGCATCTGTCGGTGCTCGACAACATCACCCTCGCGCCGCGGAAGCTGCGTGGCTCGGGCAAGGCGGACTCCGAGGCGTCGGCGCAGGAGCTGCTCGAGCGGTTCGGCCTGGCCGACAAGGCGAAGGCGCATCCGGACAGTCTCTCCGGCGGCCAGCAGCAACGAGCCGCGTTGGTTCGGGCACTCGCCATGCGACCCCGGCTGTTGCTGCTCGACGAGATCACCTCGGCGCTCGATCCCGAGTTGGTCGGCGAGGTGCTCGACGCGATCGGGGAGCTGAAGGCCGAGGGCATGACGATCGTGATGGCCACTCACGAGATGGGCTTCGCCCGTGACGTCGGCGATCGGGTCGCGTTCATCGACGAGGGAGTGGTGCTCGAGGAGGGCGAGCCGTCGACGATCTTCGACTCGCCGAGCCAACCGCGTACTGCCGCGTTCCTCCATCGGGTCGCACCGCACTGACGGCCACGCCCTCATGCACATGTCGAGTCCTGCCTCGACAAATGCACGATGACCTGTGTGCTTTGCTGGCGACGTGACTCCCACGCCCGACGACGCCGAGCCCCGCAGCGTCCACGACCACGAAGATGATCCCCGCAACGCGAACATCCTGATCTACGTCAACGGCGACCTCGTACATCGCGACCAAGCCGTCATATCGGTCTTCGACGCCGGCTTCGTACTCGGCGACGGCGTGTGGGAGGGGCTGCGGGTGCACGACGGTCATCCCGCGTTCCTCGACCAGCACCTCGACCGGCTCTACGAGGGCGCCGCCGCGATCGCCATGGACATCGGCCGGAGCCGCGACGAGCTCACCGACGCGATCTACCGCACGCTCGACGCCAACGACATGACCGAGGGCGTCCACATGCGGCTGATGGTGACCCGAGGGCCCAAGTCGACGCCGTACCAGGACCCCCGTGCCTCGGCCGGACCGGCGACGGTCGTGATGATCCCGGAGCACAAGAATCCACGGCCCGAGCTGCAGGCAGGCATCGACCTGTTCACGGTCCATGTCCGACGCAGTGCCCCGGATGTCCTCGACCCGAAGCTCAACGCTCACAGCAAGCTCAACGACATCACCGCGTGCATCCAGGCTTACACCGCCGGCGCCGACGAGGCCCTGATGCTCGACCCGAACGGCTTCGTGGCGACGTGCAACTCGACGCACTTCTTCATCGTGCGCAAGGGCGAGGTGTGGACGTCGTCCGGCGCCTACTGCCTCGGCGGCATCACCCGGTCCAACGTGCTGCGGGTCTGTCGCGAGGCAGGCATCCCGGCGTACGAGAAGCTGTTCAGCCTGACCGACGTCTACGGCGCCGACGAGGCGTTCGTGACCGGGACGTACGCGGGTGTCGTGCCGGTGCGCCAGGTCGACGGCCGCCGGCTCGCCGAGCAGCCGCCGGGGCCGATGGTGCTGCGATTGCAGGAGCTCTACGCCGAGCTGGTCCATCGCGACGTCACGGCTCGGGAGAAGAACCGATGACGATCCGGCTGGCGATGTGGTCGGGCCCGCGCAACATCTCCACGGCGATGATGCGGTCCTGGGAGAACCGGCCGGACTGCACCGTCGTCGACGAGCCGTTCTATGCCTACTTCCTCAAGGCGAGCGGGCGGGACGACCCGGGTCGGGACGAGATCATCGCGGCCGGGACGACCGATTGGCGCGAGGTCGTGGAGGAGCTGATCCGGCCGGTCCCGGACGGCCCGGCGATCTTCTACCAGAAGCAGATGCCGCACCACATGACGGCGGAGATCGACCTGAGCTGGGTCGACAACATCCGCAACGCGCTGCTGATCCGTGAGCCGCACGAGGTGGTCGCGTCCTACATCCGGTCGCGGCACGATCTGGTCCGCGAGGACGTCGGCCTGGTCCAGCAGGTCAAGCTCTTCAATCGGCTCCGCGACCGTGGCGAGCAGCCGCCGGTCATCGATGCGAACGACTTCCTGCGGGCGCCCGAGCCGTACTTGCGCTGGCTGTGCGACTGGCTCGGCGTCGAGTTCACCGATCGGATGCTGACTTGGCCGCAGGGGCCGCGCGACACCGACGGCGTGTGGGCGCCCTACTGGTACGCCGCCGTCGAGCAGTCGACCGGCTTCCAGCCGTGGCACCCGCGCGAGGTGCAGCTCGAGGGCGAACCGCTGCGGATCGCCGAGGAGAGCGTCCCCGACTACGAGATGCTGGCCGCGCACCGACTGCGGCTCAGCGCCTAGTCCATACGGCTCAACGCGGTGTCGAGGGCGTCGAGCATCCACTCCATGCTGTCGTCGAGTGGCCGGTCCATGCCGAATCCGCCGGAGGCTTCGAGGCCGATGTAGCCGTGCAGCGCGGCTCGGAGCGTACGTACGGCGTCGATCGTCGTCGCCTCGTCGAGGTCGTAGCCGGACAATGCATCGAACACCACCTCGACGGCGTCAGCGCTGGCCTGCTGATCCTCGGCGTCGTCGGCCCGTGGCGCCCGGACTCCCGCGGCGTAGAGGCCGGGATGCTCCGTCGCCCAGTCGCGATAGGCGATCGCGAGTGCTCGCAGTGCGGCTCGGCGCGACTTGCCGACCGTCGCGCGGGCGAACACCCGAGTCATCTCGTCCTTGGCCCGGAGGGTGAGCTCGCGTTGCAGCGCGGGCATTCCGGCGACGTGCTTGTAGAGACTCGGGAGCCGGACGCCGAGCCGGTCGGCCACCGCAGCCAGCGTGAGGTTGTCGAGACCGACCTCGTCAGCCAGCGCCGCCGCCTCGTCGACGACCCGGCCCGTGGACAGCCCGGCTCTAGGCATCCGCGTCGAGCTTCCGGAGGAACTCGATGACGGCCCGGTTGACGATCTCCGGCGCCTGCGACTGCGGGTAGTGACCGGCGTCGTCGACCATGAGGAGGTCGCCGCCGATCGAGCCGATGATCCACTCGACCTCGCGCCTCGGGTCCGGGAAGTCCGGGTCGAGCGTGCCCATCACGGTCAGCGCCGGCGCCTTGACCTGCGGCAGCAGTGCTTCGGCCGGGGCGTGTGACGTCTTGGTCGTCGCGGAGAAGGCCTTGGTCTTGCCGGGTGCCTTCATCGCCTCGATCAGCGAGTCGCGGTAGGCGTCGAAGTCGGCGGGCTTGGTGCCGGCATAGAGCCGTGGCAGGTACGCCTTCCACATCGGCCGGGCCCACGGCGGCCACATCAGGATCCGGAACAGGACCATCATCGTGCGGCCGGCCTGCGGATTGCGGAGGAACGCCCCGAGCAGCACGAGCCCGTCGACCAGGTCCGGCCGGGTCGCTGCGGCGATGGCGGCGGCACCCGCGCCCATCGAGTTGCCGACGACGTACGCCGGACCGCCGAGCTCCTCGATCAGCGCGATCGCGTCGGAGGCCAGCGCTTCGTCGTCGTAGGACGAGAACGTGGCATCGCTGTCGCCGTGGCCGCGAAGATCCAGCGTCGCGACCCGGTAGCCGGCCTCGACCAGCGCCGGGACCAGGAAGCGGTAGGTCGTCCGGAGGTCACCCATCCCGGGCAGACAGACGACCAGTGGGCCGTCGCCTTCGACGTCGTACGCGAGGCGCCCTTCGGGCCGATCCAGATATCTGCTAGTGCTCATAGCCGTAAAGCTAATAGCATTAGCCAACGAAGTCAAGGCCAGCCGATCACAAGGCCTTTAGTCCCGATTGCACAGCCGGTGTTTGAGCGAGAATCGAGAACGCGTGCAGCGGCCCTGGGCTAGGACGGGAGGGGCAAACGATGCCGTCGTCGATTACGTCGATGTTCTGGATCTCGTTGGCTGCGGTCCTCGCGCCCTTGATCGCCGGCCTGATCCCGCGTCGCCTGATCCCCGAGGTCGTCTTCCTGCTTGGCTTCGGCGCCATTCTCGGCCCGTACGGCCTCGGCCTGGCCGCCAAGGACGAGGCGATCGACATGCTCAGCCAGCTCGGCCTCGCGATGCTGTTCTTGTTGGCGGGCTACGAGATCGAGCTCAAGGAGCTGACCAGTCGGGCCGGTCGCCGAGCGCTGGCCACCTGGCTCGCCTGTCTCAGTCTGGCGTTCGGGCTGGTCGCCGTGCTGCACGTGGCGAAGGTGCTCCATGGCGAGATCGCCCTGGCGATCGCACTGACCTCGACGACGCTCGGAACGCTGCTGCCGATCCTTCGGGACAGCGGACTCATGCAGACCCCGGTCGGAATCGCGGTGCTGCGGCACGGCGCCTTCGGCGAGCTCGGCCCGATCGTGGCCATCGCGGTCCTCCTCGGGGCGCGAGGGCCGGTGGCCTCGATGCTGATCCTGCTCGCCTTCGCCGGCATTGCCGCGCTGATGAGCCTGCCCCCGATCCGATTGCGGTCCGAGACATCGCGACTCATGGAGCTGATCCGGCTGGGATCGGAGACCACCGGCCAGATCCCGGTCCGGCTCACCCTCTTGTTGCTGATGACCCTGATCGCCCTCGCGACGGCCTTCCACCTCGACATCATCCTGGCCGCGTTCGCCGCGGGGTTCATCCTTCGACGAGCGCTGCCACAGGGCAACGAGCGACTCGAGATCAAGATCGACGGCCTGGCGTTCGGACTGCTGATCCCGATCTTCTTCGTGGTCTCCGGCATGATCGTCAATCCGCATGCGATCGTGCGCCGCCCGGACGACCTGGTCGCGATCCTGGCGCTGATCCTGGTGGCGCGGGGCCTCCCGGTCTACCTCGTCTCGCGGTTCCGCCCGGAGCCGTCGGAACATATGGAGCCCATGAACAACCGGGAGAGCCTGGCGGTGGGTTTGTTCGCCGCGACCGGTCTGCCGATCATCGTGGCGGTGACCGCTGTGGCCGTACGAGCCGGCGAGATGTCCGACAGCAATGCATCACTGCTGGTCGCTGCCGGCGCGACCACAGTCCTGCTCTGTCCGATGCTGGCGACGCTGCTGGTGGCTCGCTCCTCAGAACCGGTCAGACAGGAGCCGTCGCCCGAAGTGCTGCCCTAGCGGGGTCGGGTGCCGATCACCGCGGTCGCCGCGAGATCGTCGGAGTGGACGACCCGAGGCGTCAGGCCTTGTGCGACGACGACCTCGGCGAGCATGGGCGCCTGGCGCTCGCTCGTCTCGACCAGAACGGACCCTCCGGGCGCGAGCCATCGTGGCGCCGCGGCCACCACTCGGCGTGCGATGTCGAGCCCGTCCGCCCCGCCGTCGAGTGCCTCGCGTGGCTCGTGGAGTCGGGCCTCGGGCGGGAGCAGGCCGACCTCGTCGGTGGGTACGTACGGCGTGTTCGCGACCACGACGTCGACTCGACCGCGCAGTCGCATGGGCAGCGGCTGGTCGAGATCGCCGGCGTAGACCGCAGCATCGTCGGGAAGGTTGCGCCGGGCACATCGCACGGCGGCCGGATCGAGGTCGGTCGCATGCAGCTCGAGCCGGTCCAGGGCCGCCGTCATTGCGGCTCCCACGGCACCGGACCCGCAGCAGAGGTCGACGACCACGGCGCCGTCGTGGGCCAGGGCGATCGCCTCGCGGGCCAGCAGCTCGGTCCGTCGGCGCGGCACGAAGACACCGGGCTCGAGAGCGATTCGGAGTCCGCAGAACTCCGCCCAGCCGAGGACCTGCTCGATCGGCTCACCGTCGACCCGCCGGGCGACCAGCGCGTCGAGCTCGGCCGGAGTCGTCGCGTCGGTCATCAGCAGTCGGGCCTCGTCCTCGGCGAAGACGCAGCCGGCGGCGCGCAGCCGTACGACGATCGCCGGATCGGGTTCAGTGCGCACGATCCGCCTCGCCGACCGACCCGTCGTCGGCGATCCGATCCGGCCCGGTGATCATGGCGATGCCGCGCTTGCTGTACACCTGAGAAGTCTGCCACTGACCAACAACGGAGAGGATCCCATGGCATCGGACAGCACCGACGGCGGCCGCCGGGTCGTCGGCAACATCTCGCTCTCGATCGACGGCCGCGTCACCGGTCCCGGCGGTGACATGGACATGGGCTGGATCGCTCGCCACGCGGTGACCGAGGCCGCTCGGGAGCACATGGTGCGCCAGATCGACACTGGGACGACAGTGCTGCTCGGTCGCAAGAACTACCAAGGCTTCGGCAGCTACTGGCCGGCGGTCGCGGCCGACGAGAGCGCCGACCCCCGGGATCGGGCGCTGTCTCGCTGGCTCGACTCGGTCGAGAAGGTGGTGTTCTCGACCACCCTGACCTCGGTCGACTGGTCGAACTCGCGCCTCGCCGACGCCGAGCCGGCTGTTGTCGTGCGACAACTGCGGACCGCCGAGGGCGGCGACATCATCGTCCAGAACAGCATCAGCCTGATCCGGCAGTTGCTGGCCGCCGACGAGATCGACCGGCTCACCCTCACCTTCTGCCCCGAGATCGTCGGCGGTGGCACCCGGCTGTTCGAGGACGGTTTGCCGGCGACGTCTTGGACGGTGACCGATCCGGCCGTCACAGACTCCGGCGCGATGATCCTCTACTACGACCGGCTTCGCGGCGACGGCTGAGTACGGGCGGCATACCGGAACCCGATCGTCCGGAACCGGCCGTACCGTGCTGGCATGACCAACGACACTGTTCCGCAAGAGCCGCCGGTCGCTGGGAGCGAGGTCGACTCGTTGCTGGGGACCTTGGAGCGGCTGCGGCGTTATCTGGCCTGGAAGTGCGGCGGGCTCGACGCGGCCGGGATGCGAGCCACGCTCGGCCCGTCGACGATGACCCTGGGCGGTCTGCTGAAGCACCTGGCGCTCGTCGAGGACGACACCCTGGGCCGGAAGCTGACCGGTCGCGAGCTGGGTCCGCCCTGGGACGCGATCGACTGGGACGCCGATCCCGACTGGGAGTGGCGCACGGCGGCCGAGGACAGTCCCGACGAGCTGATGGCGATGTGGGAGGCCGCCGTCGACCGCTCTCGCACGACGGTGGCCGAAGCTCTGGCGGGGGGCGACGTCGGGCAACTGAGCCGCTTCAGCTGGCCGGACGGGCGTACTCCAAGCCTGCGACGGCTGCTGCTCGACATGATCGAGGAGTACGGCCGGCACGTCGGTCACGCCGACCTGATCCGCGAGTCCGTGGACGGCCTGGTGGGTGAGGACCCGCGCGACGTCGCCTGACGATCGGATGAGATCGGGTCAGCCGGTGCCCTTCCAGGTCGACACGCAGGCTTCATTGCCCTCGGCGTCGGCGAGCACCCACCAACCAGGCGCGTGCTCGTCGGTCACCAAGGTGCCGCCGGCCGCGATCGCCGCTTCGACCCGAGCCTCAGCCTGATCCGGTGGCACCCAGACGTCGACATGGATCCGGTTGCGCTGCGGCCGCGGATGGCTCATCTGGTTGAAATAGAAGACCGGCATCCGCTCGCGTGGGTCGTTCAGCTCGTCGTCGGGAGTGTCTGGCCGTGGCTCGTAACCCAGCACAGCCCGCCAGAACGGCAGCACATCGGCGATCACCATGGCGTCGACCGAAACGACCAGGTTCTGGATGGCGGCCGGGTCCGCCTTGATGCCCAGATCGCGTGCCAGCGCGGAGATCTGACGCGCCAGCTCGATGTCGCGGGTGCTGAGTCCGTCCGGCGCCGGGGCATTGGTGTAGAGCCGGACGGTCACGCTGTCGTTGCGCAGGTCGATGCAGCTGTGGTGGTCGGCGAGGTCGTCCATGGTGGCGATCGCCTGGACGAGCCGGCCGCCGAGCGACAGCGAGCCGGTACGGAAGCAGGCACTCGCTCCTTCGACCACCCGCCAGTCCTCGAGGCCCGCTGCCTCGTGGAACTGACGCGGGGTGATCGGCTCGGTCATGCCGGCGTGGAGGCGCCCGTGGGCTGCCAGTCGACGGGTGGGTCCTCGCCGACCCGGCCGTCGACCGCTTCGCGAAGCAGGTCGGCATGGCCGGTGTGACGGGAGTACTCCTCGAGCAGGTCGCAGAGGACGCGGCGCGCGCTGGCGTGGCGGCCGTCCGGCGCGGACGCGTGAGCGGACTGGTCGAGTCCGCCGTTGGCGATGACGGCGTCCCATTTCGCTCGGGACCGTGCGACGGCGTCGTCCCAGAGCGCGTAGAGCACCTCGGGCGGATCATCGACCGCCGAGTTGAGCTCCCAGTCCTCGTCGTCGTCCCAGCCGTTGTCGTCCCAGGACGGACCGAGCGGCTCGCCGGACAGCTTCACGCTCGAGGCGTAGTCCTCCTGGACGGCGAGGTGCTTGATCAGGCCGGCCAGGGTCAGACCTGACGTGGGGAGTTGCATCCGCAACCCGGCCGCATCGAGACCGTCGACCTTGTAGCGGAAGGTGGTACGCATCCGGTCGAGCGAGCCGATCAGCTGCTCGGCCTCGGGTCCGGCCAGCGGCGGCTCCCACGACGGCGGGGTCCAGGTGGTGTCGATCTCGGTCATGCGGCCACGATAGAACCGGTTCCGGACGATCGACTTCCGGTATCTGTGGCGGGTTATTCGGTGGTCGCCGGGACCGGCCGATGGCTAGCGTCGGCGACCATGACCGAGCCGCCCTCGCCTGGCTATTACGAGTTCCTCGACTTCAACGCGCCGCTGTCCGATCAGCGTGCCGACGCGATCTCCCGGTCGCTCGCCGAGCGGCAGCCGACCCGGATCGTCGACGTCGGATGCGGCTGGGGCGAACTGCTCATTCGCACCCTGGCGATGGCGCCTGCAGCGTCCGGCCTCGGTGTCGACACCGACACCCGTGGGATCGAGCGTGGCCGGGCCAATGCCGCCAAGCGTGGCGTCGGCGACCGCGTGGACTTCGCCGTCGACTCGGCGACCGAGGTGACCGACCCGGCCGACGTCGTGATCTGCGTCGGCTCGGACCACGCGTACGGCAGTCAACCCGATGCCTTGACGGCGTTGCACGCGCTCGTACATCCGGGCGGTGTCGCGTTGGTGGGCACCGGCTTCTGGGAGCGCCAGCCCACTCCCGACGAGGCGGCCGCGATCGGCATGACACCGGACGAGCTGCTCGACCTCGCAGGTCTGGTCGACCTGGCGATCGCCACCGGATTCCGGCCGCTCGCGATCCAGACCGCTGGACGGGACGAGTGGGAGCGGTTCGAGTCCGGATTCCTGGCCGACTGGGAGACCTGGCTGATGGAATACGGCGACCAGCCTAGTGCCGCGGACATCCGCTCGCAGTCCGATCAGCATCGCAACGAGTGGCTCCGGGGCTGGCGCGATGTGTTCGGCTTCGCGTATCTGACGCTCGGCCGTCCCGCAATCAGCTGACGCCGTCGGTCAGGTGCCGGTGTCGGCATACTTCGCCCAGGCGAAGCAGTAGATGCCGAAGACGATGATCCCGCCCGCGACGACGACCAACAGCCACGGTCCGGCCGGGGCATCGAGGAGCGTACGGAGCGCGGTGTCGAGTCCGCCGGCCTCCTTCGGGTCGTAGGTCCACCCGGCCCACATGAACAGCCCGCCGACGACGCCGAGGGCGATGCCCTTCGCGACGTATCCGATCTGGCCCAACGGCTGGACGATGGCGCCGGAGCGACCCGACAGGGTTCCGGACTTCAGCTGATCGTCGAACGACGCAGTGGCCCCGCGGTAGAGGTTCACTACGGCGACGATCGCGATGGCCACACCGACGCCGATCACGATGAGCTGGCCGGCGGGCAGCTCGAGCAGCTTGCGGGTATAGCTGTCCTCGTTGGAGCTCGATGGGCCGGCGACCGCGGTCTTGATCGCGCTGCCGCCCAGCACGATGTAGACGATTGCGGTGCCGACGGATCCGAGCCGCTTGAACGTCCGCTTGTGTCCGGTCTCAGAGGTGTAACCCCAGAGGGCCTCCATCAGCTGCCACCCGGCGAGGACGAGGAGCCCGAGTCCGACCGCCCAGAGCAGCAAGGCACCGCCGGGCTGCTGCGCGAGCACATGGAGCGCGCCTTCTGAGCTAGGGGAGCCCGCCCGATCGCCGAATGCGAGCTGCAAGGCAAGCCAGCCGACCAGAATGTGGATCAGGCCGTACGCGATCAGGCCGACCCGGACGGCATAGTCGAACCACGCGCTGTCGCTGACCGAGTGCACCGTTTGGCGCACTTCGGCACTCGTGGTCTTCGCATCGGACACCATCGACCCTCCCGCCACCCTGTACGGTCCGATCGCCAGTACCCCGGAACATCGAAGTCACACCTGCCGAGCTGTTGGGAGGGTCACTGATGCGGTGCCTCTACGTCGTCACGCACCCCGAGGCCACGCACCAAGTCGAGCGGCTCGTCGGCGGTTGGCATGACTCGGAGCTGACTCCGGCCGGAGCACGGGCCGCGGAGTCGATCGCGGACGCG